>JAJXWC010000155.1 GCA_021781855.1 Bacillota bacterium
CCTGCATGTTGACGAAGACGGCGACAAGGTTTTTCAGACCATGCCTTGCTCCTTTTTGGGTGCTGACAATCTCTGCAGCATTTACGAAGTCCGTCCCAAAGCTTGCCGTGAATTTCCGCACACTGACCGCAAGAAAATTTATCAAATCAATTACCTGACCATAAAAAATACATTAACCTGTCCTGCAGCTTATGAATTTGTCGAAGAACTGCGAGATGAATTGGAATGAAAAACGCTCTGACCATTCTGTCAGAACGTTTTTTTGTTCTTTTTAAGAACCTTCTTAGCTACCAAATGAAATCCTGATTGCCGTATTCAACCTCACTATTTTTAACAGGATTTTCACGCTCTAAACGCCTTAAATTATCTTCTGCAAGTAAAGTATGGTCATCATAATGCTCAATCTTAAACGTCAAATGGTCAATGGCAGCATTCAAATCATCTCGTTTTTCAATCAGAAAATCACGTTGTTGTGCTAAAAGTTCAAGTTGCGCTTTTTGGTGGTTCTCTCCATCATCCACAAGCTGAATGTAGGTTTTGAGGCTTTCAATGCTCAATCCTGCGCGGCGCATGTTTTTAATGTAATTAATTCGTGCCAGTGTGCGCTCATTGATGTCACGAATGCCACCAGCAGTGCGGTCAATGCGGGTTAAAAGTCCTAATTTTTCGTAATAGCGAATCGTATCAGCGCTAACACCAACTTTTTCTGCTGCTTCTTTGATGTTCATGAAATTTTCCTTTTAAAGTTTCTTATATTCCTCATCGCTCACAGCTTCTAAAAATTCACTCGCCCCAGCCGTAATTGCTAGATGGCTAAACCAACTGTCTTTTGTCGCGCCATGCCAGTGCTTCACGCCCTTGTGCGTGATGACGACATCGCCTACTTTCAAGCGTTGTGCGGCTTTTCCCGCTTCCTGATACCAACCTTCGCCCGCCGTCACAATCAAAATCTGATAACCCTCCGTGTGAATGTGCCAGTTGTTGCGACATCCGGGTTCAAAGCTGACATTGCCGACGCTGATTTGTAGCTTCTCATCATGAGCAAGCTGTTCCAAAAAACTCTGTCCGATAAAAAATTGACCGTAAGGATTTTCTTGACCTAAGGGAAAAATCCCGTTTTTGACTGCTTCTTCGTTATTGCTCATTTTTCTTTCTCCATTTCTTGATAACGTGTCACTTTCATACGTAAGTGATATTTTTGACGTAATTCAGCAATTCTTGTCATCATGTCGCTCTTGTGATGCAGCTCAATCGCCGCCTCATCAGTCCATTCGTCAATCAATAAGATAGACTGCGGATCGTCTAAAGGCTGAAAATACGCATAGCGCAGATTGCCAGCTTCCGCACGAATTTTAGAAACCGTGCCAGAATCCAGCATTTCCTGCGCAAAATCCTGTGCTGACGAACCTTCGCCCGAATATAAAATATTGACCGTAATGCTCATTTCCAGACCTCTTTCGCTGCGTTAAAAGCTGACCATGCCTTCGGCCAGCCGACGTAAAAAGCGAGATGCGTGATGATTTCCGCAATCTCTGATCTTGTGATGCCATTTTTCTTGCCAATTTCGAGATGAACAGGGAGCTGCGCCAAATTTCCGCCTGAAATCAGTGATGAAATCGTAATCACACTCCGCTCATGCGCAGACAGTTCCGCCTCTCGCGCCCAGACCTGCCCAAAGAGCACGTCATCATTTAACGCTGCAAATTTGGGGGCAAAGTCTCCCAAATTATCTCGCCCTGCGGTTTGTTTTTCCATCTTATTGTCGCCTTTCTTTCTTCTTTTCCTCCAAGCTCACACCTAAGCCTAGCATCACATCGTCATAGTGCTCAATCTTCCATTTGAGCGCCTCATGTTGCTCTGTCAAGTAATGAATCTGCGCTTCCATGTGCAGGAGCTGTTCCTGTAAAATTTTCTTGCGTTCCGAAACGGTCGCCTCATCCGCTTCCCTAAAAAGCGAGATGTAGCGTACCAGCGGTTCTACCGCCATGCCCGTGTCCCGCATATGTTTGACAAAGCGAAGCTGTGCCAGATTGGTCTCATCAAAGTCGCGAATCCCGCCCTCCGTCCGTACAGGTTGATCAATCAAGCCGATTTTTTCATAATAGCGAATCGTCGGTGGCGTGAGTCCCGTAAGTTGCGCTGCTTTTTGAATGTTCATTTTTCTATTATACCACCTGCTTGGTTGGGCGCACCAGCACCTCGCTGATGACGACGTGTTGCGGCTGGTCAATCGCATACAGCACTGCTCGTGCGACATCCTCGGCATCAAGCGCTAGTTGACTATCATGTCCACTGCCATGATGTGCCTCAATCGCTGCTTGGACTTCTAGATTGCCAATCGTTTTAGACAGCTCCGTATCGACTGCACCAGGGCTGATAATGGTAGATTTGATACCATTTTCTCGTTCTTCTTGACGCAATCCTTCCATGATGGCACGCACGGCAAACTTCGTCCCATTGTACAAGGCTGATGCAGGGTAAACCACGTGTCCTGCGACACTATCTGTCGTGATGATTTGCCCAAAGCCTTGCTTATGCATAAGAGGCAGCACTTCGCCGATACCGTGTAAGACACCCATGATATTGATATTGACTGCATTTTGCCACTGGTCATAAACCGCCGTTGAGAGATTCCCCATCGGCATTACCCCAGCATTGTTGTATAGCACATCAACTTTGCCGAAAGTGCGCATTGCAAGCGTCAGCAGATTTCGTACCTCTTCGACTTTTGTCACATCCGTGACTTGATAAATCGCATTCTCGCCAAGCGCTTCTTTCAGCGCTGCCAGACGGTCTGCCCGTCTGGCTCCCAGCACCACTTTCGCCCCTTTTTCAACCAAAAGACGTGCGGTCGCTTCGCCGATACCTGAGCTCGCCCCCGTGATAACTACTACTTTGTTTTCAATATTTGACATAAAATTTCTCACTTTCTACGACTCAACAAGCACTTGATAGCAAAAGATTTGCCTTTCGAGTATTCGCTCAGCCTTTTTGATGTAAATTCATTCTACACCTTAAAGTGAACTTTAAGTCAAGGAATAACTTATATTTTATCAAATATTGCGTGCTTTCACATAGGCCGCAAAACGGTCAACAGCAGCAGGGTCATCGTGATTAAAGAATTGTGACCCTGCTGTTTCCAAAGTTGCAATCTGAGCTTTATCGTCTGGCGTCAAGCTAAAGTCAAAAATATCAATATTCTGCGCCATGCGCTCTTTTTTGACCGACTTGGCAAGACTGACAATGCCACGTTCAAAATTCCAACGCAAAATGACCTGTGCAGGAGATTTGCCATATTTTTTACCGATTTTCGTGAGCACTTCATTCGTGAAAATTCCGTTTTTACCTTCAGCAAATGGTGCCCAAGCTTCGAGTTGGACATTGCCACGAGATTTCGCATTATCCAAATCCGCTTCACGCTGATGAAAAGGATTGATTTCGATTTGATTGACTTGTGGCTGAACCTCCTGAAAGGCAATCAAATCTGCTAAGCGCTCTGCATTAAAATTTGACACGCCAATCGCCCGAATTTTTCCCTCCTTTTGCAAATCAGAAAGCGCCTTGTAGGCACCAAAAACATCTCCAAAAGGCTGATGGAGTAGCACTAAATCAATATAATCAGTTTGTAAGTTCGTCAGTGATTTTTCAACTGATGCACGTGTCTTCTCGTAGCCATAGTTTGACAACCAAATCTTTGTGGTCACAAATAGCGCCTCTCGAGGCACAGCCGTTACACTCAGGGCTTTCCCCACTTCAGCCTCATTCATATAAGACTGAGCCGTATCAATGTGCCGATAGCCGACTTCAATGGCATCAAGCACTGCTTGTGTCGTCGTCTCTTGTGGAATCTGGAAAACACCAAATCCGAGCACTGGAATCTAAACGCCGTTGTTCAAGGTAAAAGTTTTCATTGTTTTTTCTCTTTTCATTCAAGATGAGCTCGACTAGATGAACATACTAGCATATCCGTAAGCGCTAACGGCTATCCTATGCCTTGAAGTTATGAAAATTAGGAAAATGTGGTTCTAGCGAGTAAACTCGCACCGCAGTTCCAGTTGCCATTCGACTTGCGGCTTTAACCGCTTAGCGAGAATGGACAGCGAAGTACAACGCACGTAGTTGTCTATTTTCACTGACTTCAAGGAGAGTGAACTCAATTATTTTTTGATACATTCATTATATAACTTAGAGTGAACTCCAAGTCAAGAGAGAATTTTTTAGATGAAAAAAAGTCACCATCAGCTCTGATAGTAACTTTTTAAATGATTCTCACTAACTTTCAAACGGAAAATTTATTTTTTTATGTATCATGCTCAATTTTGCAAAGCTCATTGTTTCTTGTAGTCCAAAAAAAGTGCGCCAGAATCGAAGATTTTACTTTCCACAAGCGTCAATGCTTGTTCGTTTTCAATATTTTCAAACAAACGCAAACCACGGCCGACCAAAATTGGCGAAACGGTTATCTTAAATTCATCAATCAATCCCAGCTTCATCAGCTCATGTGCCAAACGCGGACTTCCAAGGATGAGCATATCGCGCCCCTCAAGAGTTTTCAATCTCTGAATTTCTTCAGCCATATTTTCCTTGACCAATTGCGAATTGTGCCAATCAACCTTGTCTAAAGTTGTCGAAAACACTACTTTCTCAACATTTTCAATCCATTTGGCATGATGACGTTCATAGTCCGATGCCGTCGAATTTTCTGAAACCGTTGGCCAGTAGCTGTACATCATCTCATAAGTACCACGTCCCCAAATCACCGTATCCACCGTGCTCAATATCTGCTGTGCCTGAGTTTGCAGTGCTTCGTCGTAGGCAACAAAGCCAATATCCATTGCTCCAGCAGGTCCCTCAACGATGCCGTCTAATGAGCTGTGTAAAAATAATACTAATTTTCGCATGTTTGCTCCTTTGAAATTCTTCTGATTTTGTCGAAAGAAAATGCTATTTATATCGTATATTATAGCATTTCAAAGATGATACAAGCTATTTCTTTAACTCTTCAATCCGCTTTTGTGTACTGTCAAATTTCTCCTGATAATCTTTAAGTTTTGCATGTTCTGCCTCGACAACTTCCGCTTTCGCATTCGCCACAAACTTCTCATTGCCAAGCTTGCGATTAACAAGGTCAAGCTCTTTTTGCCACTTGGCAAGTTCTTTCGTGAGACGCGCGACTTCTTCGTCAATGTTGATGAGACCCGCGAGCGGCAGATAGATCTCAGCACCTGTGATAACAGCTGACATAGCTTCTTCTGTCAAATTCACTTCTGACGAAATTGTCAGTTCTGACGGATTGGCAAAGCGGGTAATATAGGCACTGACAGAGTTCAAAAATTCAGTATTTTCACTCTTTATGAAAATCGGAATTTTTTTAGACAGCGGTGTGTTAACTTCCGCACGAATATTGCGCACGGCGGTAATCAGTTCAATCAGCATCGCAACGCCTTCGCTTGCTTTTTCATCGTCAAATTCTGGACGAACGGTTGGATAGCTGCTAACGACAATAGAGCCTGTCGTATTCGGCATTTTCTCGAAAATTTCTTCGGTAAAGAAGGGCATAATCGGGTGCAAAAGGCGCAACACGTTGTCCAAAACATGAAGCAGGACACTACGTGTCACATCTTTTTCCGCTTCGTCGTCGCCGAACATGACTTCCTTGGTCAGCTCGAGGTACCAGTTGGCGAACTCGTCCCAGATGAAATTGTAGAGAATATGCCCTGCCACGCCGAACTCAAACTTGTCCATCTGCTCGGTCACGCGGAGGATTGTGT
>JAJXWC010000156.1 GCA_021781855.1 Bacillota bacterium
TTTGTCTGGAGCAGGAGGTGTGTTTGTAGGAACAAGTGCTTCGGTTTTAGGATTCTCTTTGTTGAGAAAACTTTTACAATTTTTAAAGAAATAATCTGAATTTGTCAGAAAATAATGAAATAGGTTAAAAAATCCCAGCTTTTTGGGATTTTTTGTGCTAAAATATAAGCATTGTTGATACGGATTTGCTTTGGAAAAATACTAATTGGGTTTCGAGGGTGAACGAGTATGATTATCACTCGAAGGGTGATAATATTTATGGAGGCTGAAAATGCGTAAAGTTGGAATTATTGGTGTCGGACATGTAGGTGCGACAGTGGCATTAGATATTGTTCAAGGCGGTTTTGCTGATGAACTTGTTTTGATTGATAAAAACCGTGAGGTTGCTGAAGCTGAAGTTTTTGATTTATGGGATTCTTTGTCTTTACAAGCGTTTCATGTAAAAATTTATGCAGGGGATTATGCAGATTTGGCGGATGCGGATATTGTGCTTTCGACATTGGGGCATATTGAGCTGATTAAGCCTGGTGGCGACCGTTTTACTGAGCTTCGTGCGAATATACCGGAAATTACTGAAGTTGCTGAAAAACTCAATTCATCAGCTTTTAACGGAATTTTGATTGCAACAACAAATCCAAATGATGTGATTGTTGACTTGTACTCTAAATTGCTGAATTTGCCCAAAAATCATATTTTGGGAACGGGAACCTATCTTGATACGGCACGTCTGAAACGGCAAGTTGCAGGTTGTTTGGGCATTGATTCACGTTCTGTTGAGGGATATGCGCTTGGTGAACATGGAAACTCACAGTTTGCAGCTTGGTCAACCGTTCGTATTGGTGGCCGTCCGTTTACAGAGATTGCAGCGGAACGTGGGATTGACCTAGACACGATTGAGGAGAATGCACGGCAAGGTGGCTTTGCTGTATTTAATACGAAACGCTATACTAATGTAGCGATTGCTGCAGCTACCGTTGGGTTGATGAACTTGGTTTTCTCAGATGCAAAAAATATTGCGATCTGCTCTCACTATGACGAAAAGTTTGGTTCTTACATTTCTACGCCAGCTTTGATTGGGAAAGATGGTGTGGAGCAGTTGATTGATTTGCCTTTAACCAAAGATGAGCAACAGAAATTGCAGGCTTCAGCGGATGAAATTCAAGAGAAAATAAAATTGTTTAATTAAAGCGATTGCTACATCAGTGAGTGTTTCTTTTCCATTTGCAGATATCAGGATGTCATCTAATATTTGCAGTAAGTTAGTAAAAGGTTTGTCTTTCGTGGTGTGCTGTTAAGGTTACGGATAAAGAGCGCAAAGCTCCCGTCATTCGTAGTAGCGAAGCTGCGGAGAGGGCAAGCACTTGCTAGATTAAGCTGAGATGAATTTGATAGATTTATCAAAACATAAAAACGCTTTTGACGGTTGGTCAGAAGCGTTTTTAATATAGTGTCTATTCTCGCTAGAATGCTCTAAAAAACTTGGTTGGAATAGTAAGCCTATGCTTTCGTTCTACTTCCGCCTTAGTGCTAAAGCGAGATGGTGAGCAGACATCTGTGAAGGAGAAAGAATCTCCATAATACGAAGTAATCGGGTTTATGCATTCAAAACTTTTGATAAAAAATCTTGCAGCCGCGGATGTTTGGGATGGTCAAAGAGTTCTTCTGGAGTTCCGTCCTCAAGGATGACGCCTCCGTCAGTGAAAATAACGCGATTAGCAACCTTGCGCGCGAAGCCCATTTCATGCGTGACGATGAGCATTGTCATACCATCATCGGCGATACGACGCATGAGGTCAAGGACATCCCCAACCATTTCGGGGTCAAGCGCTGAAGTTGGCTCGTCAAATAGCATGACATCTGGGTCCATTGCCAATGCACGCGCAATGGCCGCCCGTTGTTTTTGACCGCCTGAAAGCATTTCGGGCATCGCATCTTTCTTATCAAGCAGGCCAACGGCTTCAAGCAAATGCAAGGCTTTAGCTTCGGCATCAGCTTTACTCAATTTTTTGAGTGCAAGTGGTGCATAAAGTATATTTTGAAAAACAGTCATGTTAGGAAACAGATTGAATTGTTGGAACACCATACCAATATTTTGACGAACGAGATTGATATTTGTGTTTTTATCTGTCAAATTATAACCGTCAATGATGACATCACCGGATGTAGCACGCTCAAGTCCATTTAAAGTACGGAGAAATGTTGATTTTCCTGAACCTGAAGGACCGATGATACAAACGACATCGCCCTTATTGAATTTTGTTGTAATCCCTTTGAGCACTTCATTTTTGCCGTAGGCTTTGTGAAGATTAGTAACTTCGATTTGTGTGTTAATTCCCATTTGTTCACGCTCCTTTACTTAAATTTCTTTTCAACACGACGGGCAATCCACATGATAAGTAAAAGTACAATCATATAAACTAAGCCAATCAAGCCGTAAACACGGAAGGCCTGAAGATTACGTGCAACAATGATTTGTCCAGTCAAGAGAAGTTCAGCAAGTCCAATGACAGAAACCAGAGTCGTATCTTTCAAGGTAATGACGAATTGGTTAATTAAGCTTGGAATCGTGATTTTTACAGCTTGCGGCAAGATGACACGACGCATTGTCGTCAGATAAGGAATACCGAGAGAGCGACTAGCTTCCATTTGTCCAAGCGGTACGGCTTTTATCCCGCCACGCACGATTTCGGAAATGTAGGAAGATTCATTGAGCGTCAAACAAATTACACCTGCTGTAAATTCACCCATTGGTGATTGATGACCTGTAATCATTTGAAGCAGATTAGGCACACCATAAAAGACGAAAATGGTCAGCACTAAAAGTGGGATTGAACGATTTAAATCAACATAAACACGAGCTACGCCACGTAAAACAATATTTGGTGAGGAAGCAAACAAACCAAAGATAATCCCGACAATCAAGGCAAGAACAAACGAAATAATCGCCAATTCCATAGTGACTGCAAGTCCTTGAAGAATTTGTTGCCAGTTGTTATGAATGATGCCTCCCATTGTATTTTCAGGAACACTGTTAGTCCCTTGATTACTTGTGCCGCCTGCTAAATATTTATCAACAATCTTTTGATATTGTCCGTTGGCGCGCAGTGTGGCAAGTCCCTGATTAAACATCTGAATAAGTTCGGGATTTTGTCCTTTTTTAACGGCAAAACCATATTGACCGTCAGGAATTGGGGCAAACGGTGTTTTCATTTGCTGCCCTTGAGCAATCGCATATTTGATGACAGGCTCATCGTCCATGACAGCTACAACAGCACCATTTCCTAGAGAAGCGTACATTGAGGTGGCATCAGAAAAGGCCTTGACCGTAAAACCATACTTTTTCGCGTTTGCGGTCAAATAATCATACGAAGCCGTCCCGTTTTTTGCTCCGAGTACTTTGCCTTTAAGGTCTGCCCAGGATTTGATTGAAGTATCTGTTTTTTCAATAGCAACCGTCAAATTTGATGAATAATAAGGATTTGAAAAATCAAAAACGGATTGACGAGCAGTCGTGATGGACATACCAGACATCATTGCATCCGATTGACCAGATTGAGTGGCGTTGAGTGCAGCAGCGAAGCCGATGAAATTCCATTTGATTTTGAAACCTTCTTGTTTGGCAATCGCATTGAGCAAATCAACGTCAATTCCTGTGAATTGTTTATTGGTATCTTGAAATTCAAAAGGCGCAAAACTATTGTCGGAAGCAATCGTATAAACTGCTTTTTTGGGCTTGATTTTGGTTGTAGAAACCGTATATTTGGCAAGGATTTTATCATAGTCGCCGTTTGCTTTCATCTCAGCCAGCGCTTTGTTAAATCCAGTGACAAGATTGGCATTTTTACCTTTCATGACGGCAAAACCATAGCCACCAGGCAAACTTATTGATGGCAGATTAATCGCTAAATCTTGTCCTTGCTGAATCGCATAAGAAATGACAGGAACTTCGTCCATTGCGCCAGCGATATTTCCTGAGGCAAGTGCGGCAAACATATGCGTTCCGTCAGAATAGGTCTTGATGGTGTAACCGTATTTGCTTTGATTTTCTTGCAGCCAAGTCTGGGCTGCTGTTCCATTTTTAGCACCAATCGCTTTGCCTTTGAGCTGACTGTATGAAGTTAGCTTATTTTCTTTAGTCGTAGCAATCGTAAGTGCTGAAGTATAATAAGGCGTTGAAAAATCAAATGTTTTTTTGCGTTCGTCAGTAATTGACATTCCTGCAATCACACCATTTGCCTGTCCGCTTTGCAAATCCTGCACAGCAGCATCAAAGCCCGGGTAGCTCATTTCTAGCTTCCAACCGTTGATTTTAGCGACTTCTTGCATGATGTCAACATCAATTCCAGTCCATTGCTTATTTGTATCCTGAAACTCAAACGGTGCGTAAGCATTGTCGCTTGCAATTTTCACAGTTGTCTGTGCTGCGGCTTTTCCCGGCATGATGGACAAGCCAGTGAATACGGCTAGTGTCATAGCCAAAGATAGAAAAAATTTTTTCATATCTTCCCCCTAATCTATCTAATCTATTGGAAATATTATATCATAAATCAACCTTAATGCCAAGTGCTCATGTAACATCATCTAACATCAAGAAAAATTTGATAAAATTTGTAAATTGTATAATAAATTTAACACATTTTCGGTGATTTTTCAAGAAAGCGAGATATCTTGAAGCTTCAAAATGAAGCAGAGCATTATTTAGTGGGAGTTGAAGCTCTCATTAATTTGGTCGAGCGGAATTCGAAGTTCACCATTGCAACTAGCCACGTTAGTGGCGGAGCGAGCGTCGGCGGTTTAGCAGTATGCACCGCTGAGATAAATTCCATCCAAATTGGACTGATTGGAACGAGATAAAGCAAATGTGATGTATCTTTCGGAGTGAAAGATACTTTGAGCAATTAAGCAGTATCAGGTTGTCAAAATTAGCTTTTTAGTGTAAAATTGAACAAGCAGTAATTACTGTAAAATATAAGAAAACTAGGTTAATCATGTTTACTACACTTTCGATTTTTGGCTTTTTTAATGACTGGATTTCTCATTTTTTGAGTGTTCCGGGTGCACACATTTGGGTTTATGTTTTGCTTGGTGCGATTATTTTTATTGAGACAGGGATTGTGATTTTTCCTTTTCTGCCTGGTGATTCAATTCTCTTTTTTGTTGGCTCAATGGCGGCGCTTTATCCTGGAAAATTATCGCTTTGGCTTCTGATTTTACTCATGGGTTTGATTGCATTTGCAGCGAATGTTGTGAATTTCGAGATTGGGCGGCGATTTGGAGATGTTATTCCGCAGCACCCATGGCTTAGTCGATTTTTAAAACCAGAATACATGGATGAGGCGCATCAATTCTTTAAAAAATGGGGTTCATGGGCGATTTTCCTCGGTCGTTTCATGCCAATCATCAGAACAATCGTACCTTTTACTGCCGGTGCTGGAAAAATGCCACATAAGAAATTCTTGTTTTTCAATTTCTTAGGCGGTTTTGCATGGGTAATTGTGGCTTTAGGTGCAGGCTTTCTGTTTGGGCAGGTGCCATTTATCAAGAAGAATTTTGAGCTAGTCATGATTGCGATTGTGATTGTGTCACTTTTGCCAGCGATTATCGGATTTGCCAAGCGTTTTTTCTCTGGACGTAAAGCTGTATAAATATTGTATAATAGTATTTACAAATAAGTAAATACTATTTTTATTTTGGATAATTCAATTTAACCTAGCAAGTGCTTGCTTATCCCATA
>JAJXWC010000157.1 GCA_021781855.1 Bacillota bacterium
GTACTATTAAAATTACAGTAAACAACCGCGATGTAGAAAACTACATTCCACACGCTGATATGCGTTTGGTTATCAACCAACCATTTGCAGCTACACAGACTGAAGGTGCTTACGATACACTCGTAAACGTAAACGGTGGTGGTGTATCTGGTCAAGCTGGAGCTATCCGTCACGGTATTGCACGTGCATTGCTTGAAGTTGACCCAGATTTCCGTGGAGCATTGAAACGCGCTGGATTGCTTACTCGTGACGCTCGTATGGTTGAACGTAAAAAAGCTGGTCTTAAGAAAGCTCGTAAAGCAAGCCAATTCTCAAAACGTTAATCAACAGATTATACCAATTCAAAAGATTTTCGAATTTATTCGGAAATCTTTTTTTGTTTTCTTTACTAGTAAAACAATACTAAAAAAATTTCCGCTTAGCAGGAAAGAAATTGAGCAGAAATTTCTTTCTTGCTTTGTTAAAATGAAATCATCAAATCAATAAAGGAATTTGGAGAATAAAATGACTAAACAAGTCTTACTTACTTGTGGCGCGGGAGCATCATCAGGATTTTTGGCAGCAGCAGCTCGTAAAGCGGCAAAAAAGATGGATGCTGATGTTGAAATCAAAGCTAAAAGCGAATCAGAAGTGGCAAGCTCACTTTCAAGTATTGATATCTTACTTGTTGCACCACATTTGAAATATATGATTGATGAGGTAAAAGCCGAATGTGAAGCAAATAATGTAAAATGTGATATTATTCCACAGCGGATTTACGGCTCTCTTGATGGCAAAGGCTTAGTAGAATTTGCTCTGAAAAAATTAGGAGAATAAAAAATGGAAAATGAGAATCTGGAAAATATTGCTCGGGATGATTTAGCATTGGTTTCAATGGGCGTAATTTTACATGCAGGAAATGCGCGTGAATTGGTCTTTGAAGCTGTAAATGCTGCTGCTGGTGGAGATTTTATAAGAGCTGATGAAAGGATTATTACGGCTAATCAAGAATTTGTCGAAGCACACCGCGCGCAGACTGAAACACTTCAAAAAGAAGCTGAGGGCATTGAAATTCCCTATTCAGCATTATTTGGGCATGCACAAGATACGTTGATGACGGTCAAATCAGAATATAGTCTGGTCAAAGAAATCATCAAACTTTATAAGAGATTGGATGAGAAAAAATGAATAAGTTTATGCCTTGGATGACTAACAGTTTCGCCCCAAAGGTCAATAAATTCGCAAAAAACGCATGGGTTGCTTCAGTGCAAGATGCGATTGTCTCTGGAATGCCTATGATTTTGATTGGCTCATTTGCAACACTGCTTGCAATTATTAAAACTTATGTTGCCTGGTTTCCCGATTTTTCGATGATTAGTACGTTTTCTTTTGGGCTTTTCTCGCTTTATATTGCAATCATGATTCCCAATGCAGTTATGAAGCATAAAAAGCATTTAGAAATTGAAAAACAGGCAGGACTTGCGGGATTGGCTTTCTTTTTAATGCTAACTTACCCCAAATTCAATCTCAATACTGGTGCTGTAACTTTTGACAGCAATGCTTTTGGCACAGGTGGTATGATTGCAGCGCTTTTGAGCGGTTTGTTTGTCGGTTTAATCATGCATTTATTTACAAAGATTCAATTTGTCAAAGAAGATTCCTCGTTGCCAGATTTTATTGCGGTTTGGTTTAATACTTTACTACCGATTATTGTGATTTTGCTAGTTGGTTGGCTCTTTACTTTCCAGCTTCATATTAATCTGTTTAATGCAATTAACTCTGTCTTTAGCCCGCTGATTCATCTGGGGCAAAGTTATTGGGGGCTTGTGATTTTAATGTTTCTTGGATTTTCATTCTTGTATTCATTTGGAATTTCGAGCTGGGTTCTGACTCCAGTCATTTATGCCATTGAACTTCCTGGGATTGCCGCAAATCAAGCAGCCCATGCAGCTGGACATGCGGCAACGAATATTTTTACTGTTGAAGCAACAACAATGATTTTGATTGGCGGCGGTGGTGCAACTTTGTCACTTTGTATCATGATGGCCTTTCTTGCCAAATCCTCGAGGTTGCGAATGATTGGTAAAGCAGCTCTTATTCCGGGGATATTCAACATCAATGAGCCGTTAGTTTTTGGTGCTCCAATCGCTTTTAATCCAATTCTAATGGTTCCCTTCTGGATTTCGGGAATTGTGACTCCAACATTGCTTTGGCTGTCAATGAAGTTACACATGGTGCCAATTCCAACAGCACCTTTTCAAATGTGGTACACACCAGGCCCAATCGCAGGATGGTTAGTGACAAAATCTATTGCTGGTATAATTTTTGTTTTAGTGGTCTTTGCAGTATCTTGGCTAATTTATTGGCCATTCTTCAAAGCCTACGATAAGCAAGCCATAGCACAAGATTTAGCTTGGGCTGAGGAAGAAAATGAGGAATAAAAATGATTGAAATGAAACGAAATAAATATCCGTATTTTCCACAGGATTTTCTTTGGGCAGGTGCACAGGCAGCTTCACAAGCTGATGGGGCTTATGAACAGGATGGAAAATTAGCAAACTCGTCAGATGTTCAGCCCTACCTGAAAGGCTTAGATAATATGGAAATTCAACGTTTGGAACTGGAAGGCATGAAGCTTTCTCAAGTTCAAAAAGCATTGGCAGACATGGAGCATTACTATCCGAAACGTCACGGGATTGATTTCTATAATAGCTTTGAAAAAGATTTGGAAATACTGGCCGAAACGGGAATGAAAGCTTTTCGAACATCAATCGACTGGGCACGCATTTTTCCAAAGGGAGACGAAAAAGAACCAAATATAGTTGCACTTGAACACTATGACAGAATGATTAATAAAATTCGAGTTGTCGGCATGGAGCCAATCATCACGATGTTGCATTATGAAATGCCAATTCATCTGACGCTAGAATACGGTGGCTGGACGAATAAGGCAGTGATTGAGATGTTTGTGCGTTATGGGAAGATATTACTTGACTGGTTCGGCGAAAAAGTGAATTACTGGATTGTCATCAATCAAATTAACATGATTCAGGTAGAGCCTTTCTTGTCGCTAGGCATTTGTAGTGACCAGTATACAAATATGGAAGAAGCGGAGTATCAAGCTGTCCATAATCAAATGGTTGCTTGTGCACTTATTCAAAAATATGCGAAATCGTTGAATAAATCAAAGCTCAAAATTGGAACAATGGTAGCAGATGGAACAGCTTATCCTGCATCTTGTAAACCCGAAGATGTTGAATTAGCAGCTTGGCATAATCGAATGCAATACCTTTTTACAGATGTGCAATTCCGTGGGAGTTATCCAAAAGTAGCGCTGAATTATTTTTCAGAGCGCGGACTAAATCTTAGGATGACTGACGAAGAACTGTTGGTACTGCACGATTTCCCGATGGATTATCTAGCGATTTCCTACTATTTTTCACAAATGGTCGATTCGACAAAAAATGAAAAAATTCCATATTCAATTACACCCAATCCTAATTTGGAAGCGAATCCGTGGGGCTGGAATATTGACCCTAAAGGGCTCTATCATTCACTTTCTCAATACTGGGACCGGTACGGGAAACCCATTTTGATTGCGGAAAATGGGTTTGGTAATTATGATGTTTTAACTGAAGATAGTAAAATTCATGATGATTATCGTGCGGCCTATTTGAGTGCACACATTGAGCAAGTTGGTCACGCAATTTACGATGGCGCAGAAGTATTAGGCTATTGTGTCTGGGGACCGATTGATATCGTGAGCTGCTCGTCACAACAGATGAGCAAGCGCTATGGCTTTATTTATGTTGATATTGATGATGAAGGAAAAGGAACGAGAAAACGGTTGAAAAAAGATAGTTTTGCATGGTATCAAAAAGTAATTGCCAGTGGGGGTGTAGAGATTTAAGCCGCATACTAGCTGTCAAGCCGACCGACTAAAGTTGGAGGTTAAATCGCATTTACTAAACTAAAATAACTTTGGTCTGTCTGCATTTGACGCAGACAAATTCTTTTGCTATTATTTCTCGAAAGAGGTAAAAATGAAAAAGCGAGATTTACTTTTGGAAATTCTGAAAAAGTCACCCGAGAAGGTCTTTTCAGCTACAGAATTGTCAAGATTACTTGGAGTAACGGACCGCAGTATTCGCTATTATGTCAGACAAATCAATGATAATATTCCAGATTTGATTGTGACAAATCGTGCGGGCTACCAACTTCAACAACAATTATCAGAAGCAGCCAGTGCTAATGAAGAATCTGTGGAGGGACGTCGTTTTTCGATTTTAAGGCAGTTTCTGAAAAACGAAAATGGCGTTAATTTGTTTGATTTATCAGAAGAACTTTGGATTTCTGAAAGTACAGTGCGTGCGGATATGACAGCACTTCAGGCTTTGGCGCAAAGACATGAATTGAAAATAGAACAGCATAATTTTACTTATTTTTTGGTGGGAAGTAGAGAAGCAAAACGCAACTTAATGATGTATCTAATTCGTCGTCAATCCGTTGATTTAGCTGCCTTAGAAAATGAGATGCAGAAATTTTTAGGGGAAATTTCACTATCAGAGCTGATTAAAAATTGCCAGCGTATCTTTGATAATGAAAATTTCAAAGCAAATTCCTATTTTTTTGAAAATTTTATCTTGCACTTGATTATTGCGATTAATAGTGGCATAGAGGGCGGTACAACTGAATTCGAAAGCCATTCGGCAGTGATGATTGAAGAAATTTCTAACTGGCTTTTTACAGAATACAAAGTAGAACTTTCAAGTGCCGATAAACAAGAGCTTGCACTGCTTTGCGATGCAGAACACTACCAACATTTACACGGACTTGGTGATTATGTCACACCAAAAATTCAAAATGCGTTGAATAGTGCACTTCAAGAACTGTCGGCAACTTATTTGATTGACTTCACAGATGAGCAGTTTTTGACAAGATTGCTAATCCACACACAAAATCTTTATGACCGTGTAAAATCTGCCAAAGTCAAACGAAATTTAAGTGTAGTTGATATCAAAGTCCGCTATCCTGCACTGTTTGACGTTGCTGTCTATTTATCTTCTTTACTAACAGCAGATTTGGAAATTGAGATTGCTGAGGACGAAATTGCATTTTTGGCACTACACATTGGCTCGTTTCTTGATGAACAAAAGGAAAAAGCACAAAAAATCCGTACGCAGCTACTTGTTCCGGATTATTTAGGACAAAAAGAAAAAGTGCAATCTGCACTTAAAGAAAAATTTGACGAACAGCTCTATTTTACTGAAGATTCGCCAGAATTAATCATTTCAACTGAACGAAATTTGTCAGATTTGACGGCGAATTCTGTCAAAATTCATAAATTTTTGACCGCACACGATTTCAGTCAAATTGCCAAAAATATTGAGCGAGTTAAACAAAATCGCTACCGAAAATTTTTACAAGAAAAATTACCGAGCTTGATTGTGTCAGATTCTCCTCTAATTTTACCAGATGAGATGACAAAAAAAGAAGTTTTTGAAAAAATCGGAAATTGGTTTTCAGACCATGGATTTACAGAAGCAGATTATGCAACTAAGCTTTTCGAGCGCGAAAAAATGGCTTCGACAGTATTTGCAAGTGGTGTTTCCCTGCCGCATCCCCTAAGATGGGAGAGCAAGTTGACAGGGTTACTGGTCATTTTACCAGAGGGACGGTTTTTTTGGGGAGAAGAAACGGTTGAGTTGTTAATTGGAATATCGGTTAGCCCATCAGATAGAACA
>JAJXWC010000158.1 GCA_021781855.1 Bacillota bacterium
CAAGCGCTGAATTTGCAAGGTTTGGTAATTAATGAGTTGATTACGGCTTTGCTCATTGCCTGTCTCTTAATTCTTGTTTTATTAGTGCTTAACTGGGTTGCTTTTGCAAGGTTTAATAAAGGGAAGGGCTGGCGGATTTATCTTTTTGCTGTCGGAATTTTTTATTTAGTGGCCTCAATGCTCAATGGTGCGGGGCTGATTATTACTTTACCCGTTGCGCTTTGTTTCATTTTGGCTTTTGTTTGGAGTCGCCAAGGTTAAGGTTGCGGATAAAGAAAACAGAGTTCTCGTCTTTCGTGGTGCGAATTGCGAGCGAAATAAAGATTTGCCAGGTTAAAAAGCTCAATTTTCAACAGAAAATTGAGCTTTTTTTATAAAATTCCCCAATGCTTGAAAGCATTGACAATTCCGTGGTCAGTATTTGGAGTAGAAACAAAATCTGCAATCGCCTTGAGTTCTGGCACAGCATTTCCCATAGCAGTTTTGTGGTCGGCCGCTGCAAGTAAATGTAGGTCATTACGCCCGTCACCGAAAGCAAAAGTTTCGCCTTTAAAACCTAGGACATCAGAAACGTGATGAATTCCAGTTCCCTTGTTAGTGGAAGCATTAGTCACATCAATCGACCAAAGCGAATTCATGAAGAAATTGAGTTCAGGAACTTTTTCTTTATAATAATCAACACGACTGAGCTGGTCAGTAAGAACGAGAAGCATGTTAACTTCATTGGTCAAAAAGCGTGTAGGGTTAACCGATGGCAAAGATGCATGTGTATAATCATAGGCTCGCCGTGCAAAATCAGTCATCTCATTGAGCCAGTAACCTTTACTGTCGTAAAAAGACAAAGCTTCCTGATAGGGCTTTGTTGCGCTCAGCAATTTCTCAACGGAAGAAGTGGGGATTTCCTCTTTGTAAATAGGTTTACCGTCTAAAATGATATATTGACCATTCATTGCGATTGCCCCTGTAATACCTGTCTGAGCCATAATTGAGTCAAGCTCAAAATGTCCACGACCAGTTGCAATAAAAGGTAAAACACCATTTTCACGAATTTTATGAATAGCACGCACGACTTCATCATCAAGCTGGCTTTGACTGTTAAGGAGCGTTCCATCAAGGTCGAAAAAGGCTAAAGCTTTATAATCATTGATATTTTCCATAATTTTATTGTACCAAAATTATGGTATAATTGTAAGTAATATCTGCTTTAACTTAACAAATGTATGCTAATTTATCTGCTTTTTTAAGTAAAAAAAAGCAGCATTAAGTTCTATTTTCGTAGCATCTGTGGGAAAAGAATTTTCAGAACGGAAGAAATTTCTTCAAAAGCAGAAAAATCATGAGTGAAAGTTTGAAAAAATGCCTGTGAAAAAGAAAAAGACACAACGAACAACAAAAAAAGAACGGCAAATGCGTGCAGCGAATCGGCGAATGATTAGTTTCTTTGCGGGACTTATTTTGATTGTTTTCGCATTGGCTCGTTTGGGAATTTTTGGTGTTTTCTTATATAATTTGGTGCGTTTTTTTGTTGGTTCTTTGGCAATTTTACTTCTGGTTGGTGCTTTGGCTTACATGTTGGTTTCACGTTTTAAAAAAGAATTTTTCAAAGAGAATAAGCGAATTTTTCCTGCATCAGCACTGATTTTTCTGGGCTTGATGCTTGTTTTTCAGGTACAGTTTGATAAACGATTTGGCAATAATTCAACTTTCCATGTAGTTATTACGGATTTAATGGGGGGGAGAGTTAGTCATTTTGCGGGTTCTGGGCTGATAGGTTGGTTAATTTATGGGCCTGCGCGAATGCTTTTTTCAATTATTGGTGTTTATATTATCGCCGTACTTTTATGGTTGGTCGCGATGTATCTATTGGCTCCAGGCCTATTGCCAAGAACGCGTGATGCACTTCATGAACGTCTGGTAAAAGGGCGGGAAAGGCGAGCTGAGAAGGCGAAAACAAAGCGGGAAGCGGAAGTTTTAGCGCAAGTTCATGAAGAGTTAGAAATGCCAAACATTGAAAATGAACCAGAAAATGAAATTCCAATTGCAATTTCAACGGAAAATGAAGGATTCCCAGAAGAAAATGGTTCAGATGAAGATAACATCAATTTTGATGGGCCAGTTTCTTCAGGAAATTATCAGCTTCCCACAATTGATTTGCTGGCAGAAGTACCAGTAAAAAATCAATCAGGTGAGCGTGAGAATGTTCGGAAAAATATCCGAATTTTGGAAGAAACTTTTCATTCGTTCGGAATTTCTGCTGCAGTTGAATCTGCAGTCGTTGGTCCTTCTGTGACCAAGTATGAAATCAAGCTAGCAACGGGCGTAAAGGTCTCGCGTGTGGTGAATTTATCCGATGATTTAGCATTGGCGCTGGCAGCAAAAGATGTCCGTATTGAAGCGCCAATTCCGGGAAAATCGCTGGTCGGTGTCGAAATTCCGAATGCTGAAATTGCAACAGTCGGATTTCGCGAGATGTGGGAAAATAGTAAGACCAATCCGAACAATCTACTGGAAATTCCGCTTGGAAAATCGTTGGACGGCGGAATGCGTATTTTTGATTTGACGCGGATGCCCCATTTGCTGATTGCAGGCTCAACGGGCTCTGGGAAATCGGTCGCAGTCAACGGCATCATCACGTCCATCCTCATGAAAGCTTTGCCTTCTCAGGTAAAATTTCTCATGGTGGACCCGAAAATGGTTGAACTTTCGGTTTACAATGATATTCCGCATTTGCTTATTCCTGTCGTGACGAATCCACGCAAAGCCGCACGGGCGCTACAGAAAGTCGTCGATGAGATGGAAAATCGCTATGAATTGTTCAGCTGTTTTGGCGTGCGCAATATTTCGGGATACAACGAAAAAATCGAAAAATACAATGCAAGTTCTGATGAAAAAATGCTGCCTTTACCGCTGATTGTCGTGATTGTGGACGAATTAGCTGACTTGATGATGGTGGCAAGTAAAGAAGTTGAAGACGCAATTATTCGGCTAGGGCAGAAGGCGCGAGCGGCTGGTATCCACATGATTTTAGCGACTCAGCGCCCTTCAGTTGATGTGATTAGTGGTCTGATTAAGGCAAATGTACCGTCACGTGTTGCTTTTGCGGTATCAAGTGGTACAGACAGTCGGACGATTATTGACCAAAATGGTGCTGAAAAGCTGCTTGGACGTGGTGATATGCTCTTTAAGCCGATTGATGAAAATCATCCGATTCGCTTACAGGGCGCATTTTTGAGCGATGATGATGTCGAAGCTGTAGTGGATTTCATCAAATCGCAATCAGAGGCTGAATATGATTTAGAGAATTTTGACCCAGGGGAAGCGGCTGAAGACGACAATCGAGGTACCTCTGGCACTTTTGACGCTTCAGGCGACCCACTCTTTGAGGAAGCTAAAGCAATGGTCATCTCAGCACAAAAAGCGTCAACGGCACAGCTTCAGCGAGCTTTGAAAGTTGGTTTTAATCGCGCTTCTGACTTGATGAATGAATTGGAAGCCGCTGGAGTGGTCGGGCCTGCTAAGGGTACGACACCGCGTAAGGTACTGATTTCATCTGAAGGAGAAATATTGGGAGCAGAAGAATGAAAAGGCATTACACAAGTCAGCACTTGCTAAGTTAAAATTATTTCGAGTATTTTATCTGTGCTGCTTGTTTTTGTTGTACTGATTACGTGTTTTTTCTTGCAGAGTGAGGGAATAAGATGACGGTTTTTGATGAATTTGAAAAAGTAAAGCGTGATTTTCCGCAAATTTTGGTGATTTACGGCGAAAATGATGAACTTGTCCAAGAGTTGAAAATACAGCTTTTGTCATTCGTTCATTTTGATGCGACGGATTTGGGACAAGCCTACTTTGATTTGACGACAGCAAATGCGCAACTTGCATTAGAGGAATTGGAATCCCTGCCTTTTTTTTCCGAGAGTAAACTGGTCATTCTGGAAAATTTGGTTAATTTAACGACAATCAAAAAGTCAGTTTTTGACGAAAAACAGTTGGGCAGATTTGAACATTTTTTGGACAATCCGGTAGAAACAACGCAGCTTGTGCTGATTTTGCATGGAAAACTGGATAGTCGTTTGAAAGTTGTCAAAAAGCTGAAGATGAAAGCAAGCTTACTTGAAGCTGCAGAATTGAAAAATTTTGAACTGATTCAGTATTTTACACATTTGACAAAGTTGCCAAAGCCGATTTTGACTAGAATTTCTGAAAAATCCGGGGATAATTTTGCGGTCATGAAGCAAAATATTGAGCTGGTCAAAACTTACGCCGCGGGACGGGAAATCACACTTGATGATGTTGAAAAAGTGGTACCGAAATCGCTTCAAGATAATATTTTTGCACTTTCAGATTTGATTTTTAAGGGAAAAATTGATGAAGTTCGTGAACTGGTTCATGATTTAACTTTGCAAGGTGAAGATTTGATTAAAATTTTGGCAATATTAACAAATTCTTTTCGTTTATACTTGCAAGTCAAAATCATGCAAAGCAAGAATTGGCAAGAATCTCAGCAAGTTTCGCAGCTTAAAATCCATCCTTATCCTGTTAAACTTGCCAACCAACTGGTACGGAAAATTAATCTGACAGAACTGTCAAATGCCTTGTTGCTCTTGATAGAATTGGATTTTCAGCTAAAAAATAGTGTCGCAGATAAAGATTATCTTTTTGATGTCGTTTTGATAAAATTGACCTTGAAAAATGTTTAAAAATTTGGTATCATAAAAACTGGACATTTTATAAATAATGAAGAGGGTTAAAAATGCCAACATACAAATTGACACCAAAAGATATTTACGAAGCTGACTTTGATACAAAAATGCGCGGATTTGATAAGGAACAAGTCGATGAATTACTAGATGATGTGATTGCTGACTATGAAACTTATCAAGCTGAACTGTTGCGTTTACAAGAAGAAAACGAATTTTTGAAAAAGAAAATTGCTGAATTGGAAACACAAGCTTCTAAAAAAGCTTCACAGCCAAATCAGGCAAATCTTGATGATACGCAACGCTTTGAGCCAACTATGTTTCAATCACGCACCGCGAAGCCAAAAGTCGAAGTTCGTAATCCAAGCAATTTTGAATTGCTCAAACGAATTAATCGTTTGGAACAGGCCGTCTTTGGACCTAATGGTATTGCCAGCGAGAGCGATGGTGAGTAGTAATTAGTGTGATTACTTCATCTGTAGGAAACTTCTTTCCGAGATGTTAGGATACACTTGGTATTCTTGATATCAGGTTAATTATGTTCATCTTTGCTGTACTATCTATTCGTTTTAGGAAAAATTTAGTCGAGCGAAATAAGCATGCACTACTGAGATAAACGCGCTGCGCTTTCTATCCCTAGCATTGTTAGATTGACGATTTTACTAAACAACTGAAGTAAGAGATTCAAATTTCGAGGCAAAGTGCTTTTTGTTATACTGCTAAATAGTAAGTCGATTAGCAGTTACTGAAGATGCTAATTTTTCAGTAGCAGAGCCAAAACAGAGATTGTCATATTCAAATAGCAAAGAGACGGGTTAACGGTATGATTGCTATTAGAGCCTGTCGTCTTAAAAAATGAAGTGCCTAGCTAGTATGCACTTGTTGAACTAAAAAATACAGTTTTCGGATAATCGCGCGATTTTTTATAAATTGTGAGGAAAGTCCAGGCTCGCGCGGTGCTGAGATGCCCGCAGTGTTTGTGGTAGGCGAACAAATAAGCCTACGCAGG
>JAJXWC010000159.1 GCA_021781855.1 Bacillota bacterium
CAAATGTTATTCCGCCATGATGAATTTGTCTTTTACCGCGAAATATCGTGCCTAGTTCTCCAAAATTTGCTGTAAAAATTACGATACTCGGACGGTCCGTTTTGACTGAAAGACTCAGATTATCTAGTGTCAGTCTCGCTTGTTCTTTGGTCAAATCAACTTCGTCAAGCAAAAAAGGATGGTCAATTCCGTCAACTAGCTTAACTTGTTCTAAGTCGCTAGAAAATGCCTCCGATAACAATTTCCCAACACGAAAGTCTAGTGCTGTATCTTTTACATTTTCAATATCGCCGCGAACTGTTTCCGTCATATCTAAAAGCGGAACAAAACGCGAAGCTGCCAAGCTTAAGTGATGACGGTCAACAGGGACACTTGCATCGCCACTAAGATTGAAATAGGCATGTCCAGTTGGATTAAACACCGTATCTTTATCAGAAACTGCTGAATACTCAATCGTCCATCGCCCTTTTTCATCAAATGAGTGCGTCACAATCATATCAAGTTTGCCAGGATAGCCATTTTCGCCATCATTTGAAGTCAAATAAAATTTGACCCCTGCGACATCATTCTTCTCAAAAATAGAAAAACGCCAGAGCTTTGTGTTCATTGCATCCTCGCCACCGTGCAAAGTCTGCAAGCCATCATTCTGCTTTAACTGATAGTTCTGTGTACCAATTTTGAGTTTTCCGTTTTTAATTCGTCCTGCGGTTCGTCCGACCGTTGCACCTGGATAAGTATCTTTTTCAAGATATTCCTGTGCAGAATCAAAGCCGAGCACAATATTTTTTCCATCAACAATCCAATCCACAATCCGCGCGCCGAAATTAGTAAACGAAATCTTAATTCCTGCACGATTTTCAAACGTGATTAATGTTGCACCTAAGCCAAAAGCTTTTATTGTAAATTTCATCATCTTCACCAAATCTATCTTACGAAATTTCATCGCCATTCTTCTTTAAATCTCAACAGAACAACTCCACTTTTATCATAACATTTCTCCTTTTGAAAATGTTTCCATTTCCCCAAACAAAAACTGGAAATACTTCCAGAAAATGAAGGGGAGAATAATGTTATTGAGTTGGAATTTCTATAAAATTTCAATCTGCACCAGAAGTTTATCTCAGTAGTACGTGCTAAATTAAAAATCACCTATTAACAATAGATGATTTTTAAGGGCACCTCTAAAAACTGCTGATTTCGAATTTGAGCTAAATTTTTCAAAATCGAGGACTGACGACGAAGGCTTGCTGGCGCAAGTCTAGGAGGAAGACGAAGAATTTGGAAAATTTAGCCAAATTCGGAATTTCTGAGTTTTTAGAGGTGCCCTTAAATATGATTCTTATAAATCGAATAAGCATCAATAAGCACGCGCGACAAGACTGATAAAGGCAAGCGACTATGAACATCAAGGTCAAAATAATTCACCTCAAGCGGACTTTTGTAGCCAATCAAACTGACATCTGACAATGCAGTCAGTCTCGTATTTGGTGTGACCGTCAGAGCTAAAATCTGACATTTTTTTATTTTAGCAATTTCAAGGGCGCTCAAAATCTCTTGCGTTGCCCCGGACAGCGAAAGCGCAATAATCAAACTTTTGTTCCCTGTAAACTGTGCATAGTAGGCCATATATTTTGCATCATCATATAAACTTACTCTTTTGCGGAAAAGCTGTAATTTTTTCATTAATTCATCCGCAACATTTGTTGATAATCCGCGCGAAAAAATCAAAATCTCATCTGATTCGTGAATAAGTTTAACTGCCGATTCAATAGCTTCTGCCGAAATATTATTAATTGTCTGCAAAAGCTCCTCTTCGTTTTTAGCAACAGCCGCCAAAATTTCTTTGGAAAATCCATCAAGTTGAGGCAAACTTTTCTCTTTGATTGAATAGCGAAAGGCGGCATAGCCTGCAAAACCTTTCTTGCGTACCGTTCGATTAATCGTGGACAAACTCACGTGAGCAAGCTCTGCCAATTCCGAAATCGACATTGTCGGAATTTCATCGTAATGAGCCTGAATAATTTGCCAAGTGTAACTTTCTGCACTAGATAAACTTTGATTGACCATGTTTAACCTACTTCTTTTGTAATATCTTCCACCACCTTGCTTTTTCATCTCTCTGTACTTCATGGATATTGAAAATGTCAGGTCGTCCCCTAACATCTGTGGAGAAGAAAGAATCTCTGTTTCATTATATCATTCTTTTATCAATTCCACGCGGTCAATCGCTAGTTTGCTTCCGCCTACATCTGACTGGATGGTGAGCTGATTTGTTTTTGATAGATTTACAGTAAACTGGACGGGCTGATAATATTGGCTAGGTTCTATTGTTCCTGTTCCAGTTTTCTTACCATTTATTGTCAAATCCAAAGCATCAAGACTATTCACATCAGATTGATTGCTTGTTTTCACATAAACAATCAGCGTATAAACTCCACTATCTACCTTGAAATCCAAAGTCAATTTATCCGTGAAATTTTCGAAACCGACAACAGCCTTTTTCTCAACAGCCTGTTCATCATTTTCCACTTTCAAATCTCCTGAAAGACTTCCGTTTGAAGCTGCAAGACGAATTCGTTCTGGCTCGCCACTTGGCAACTTCTGCAAATTCTGGGCCGAAAGTGGTGCGCTAAGCTTGATGGTATTTTCTTTCGTCCAAGTAAACTCTTGCAAACGAACTTCACGATTCCAGCCGCCGTGATTCCACCGTGCTGTATGGAAAATCAGCCAATTTTCTTTTCCGTCCTCGGAAGTTGCAAAGCCATTATGTCCGGGGCCGAAAGTATCTGCTGTTTTTTCAAAAATAGGCTTTTTTTGTTTTATCCAGGACTTCGGATTGAGCAAATTCGCACCGACATTTGCCGTCAATAAACCCAAACAATAATCATTGTCCCAACTTCCACTCGCCGAGTAAGTCAAATTGATAACACCTTTATGAATAATTACCTCTGGTCCCTCATTAACTAATGGATTCCCATTTTTTTCCCAAGCATACTGGGGCTGCGAAATCAAAATTTTCTGCCCTTTGACTATAGCCATCGGTGAAGTCATTGCGGCAATGTAAAGATTTTGCGCCACATTTTCATCCCCTTGCCAGCCTGACCAAACAAAATAATTTTTATCTCCAACGGTCAAAACTGTACCGTCAATCGCAAATTTGTCATCCATTCCTACCATTTTTGACAGTTTCCAGTTTTTTGACAGTGGATTTTTATCTTTATTGCTTAACACATACATTTGATGAATATCACTCGTCGGATTATAAGCAAAATAAATATACCAAACTCCAGCAATTCGATGAAGTTCTGGTGCCCAAGCACTATCTGTATCATTTGGCGCAGTCCAAACAACCTGTTTTTCTCCCGAAAGTAGCGTTGTCAAATATTTAGAACGCCATAAGGTCACGTTATCTCCCGTTGTTTTGGTGTAATAATAATAACCATCCGCCTGAAAAATATTCGGGTCTGCTCCATCATTGTCAATAATCGGTGTAAATTCTCCCACTTTTACCTCACTATTTTTAGAACAACCTGTCAAAAATACAAGAGCAATTCCTAAAATCAGCCATTTCAAGCACTTTTTCAAGTCTATCTCCTCATCGCTTTTCTCCTATTACTTTAGGATTTTAGCCTTTTATCACTTACTATTTTGTCACGTGATTTGAACTTCTATTTAATGAAGCACAGATTAAATTCAAAGCTTAATGCCGCTTATCCCGCCACCTTAGAAGCGAGGGTATTGCGATTGTGACTAGCGACTTTAGTGACCATCATAGCACGAAGTGTGTAGATAGCACGCATTACTGAGATAAAAATTCCTACGGTCGGAGCAATTATCTCAAAAATGCCTCACTCCACATTTAGAATATGAAAACCGTCATTGATTGCTTTGATTTCTGACAAATCACATTTCGGCTGTCGGTCATAAGTTAATAACCCATTGATTTCTTGCTCTACATCGGTCAGCTGGGTGTAACAAAATCCCCATAAACCCTTTGACGCATACAAAGCTTCCATAATGCGCCGATAATCCGCCAAATAGTCTACTGCATTAGCAACCGAAGTATAACCCCAACCTGCTTTTCCAGAAACGTCAAAACCGATTCCACCAAATTCGGTCAAAAGAATGGGCTGATTCTGATAAGCAAAACCTTTTGCAAAAATCGGCCATGGTGCTCCCGGATGCATCACCAAATTTTCTCTTGTACTCAAGGTCTCTTTGAAATACTCGTATTTTCGTGTTTCCTCTTTTTGACCATGATTATAATTATGAATCGAACAAATGTCCGTTTCCGTCATCGCCCAACCATCGTTTGATACAACCAACCGCGTAGTATCTAAAGCATGAAGATAGTGGTACATATTTTGCGAAAAATGCTGTTGCTGTCTATCAAAAGCAATTTTTGGTACTCCCCAGCTCTCATTAATCGGCACCCAAGTAATAAGTGACGGATGATTATAATCCCGTTCAATGATTTCTTTCCATTCATGCATCAAACGTGTCGTTGCATCAAAATTATAAATTGTTGGCGCCGCACATTCTCCCCAAACTAAATACCCCAATTTGTCCGCCCAGTACAAAAATCTAGGGTCCGCTACTTTTTGATGCTTTCGACAACCATTAAAACCCATTGACTTTGCCAATTCGATATCTTTCTTGAAATCTTCATCTGTCGGTGCGGTCAGCAAACCTGTTGGCCAATAACCCTGGTCTAATACCAATTTTTCATAGTAGGGGTGATTGTTCAGATAAATCATCCCATTTTGCTGATGAATCTTTCGTAAGCCAAAATAAGAGGTTACTTCATCAAACACTCTATCAGCCGAGTGAAGTTTCAGAACCACATCAAACAAATTGGGATTTTCAGGTGTCCAAGACCAACCATCATGATGAAAATTACTTCGGAAAATATGCTCCTGCAGCAGTTCCACATCAAATACTGTTTTTACAGCATTCAGCAGTAATTCCCCTTGTGCAACTTCTTCCCCTTTAAACTTAATCTGATAATCCAAAAGCAAATTTGCTTTTTTATTCAAATCAATCTCAAATTCCACTTTGCCATCATCATAAAGCGGAGTGATTTTCAAATCTTTAATGTAAAACGCTTCCACGACTTCCAGCCAAACCGTCTGCCAAATCCCCGTTGAATTCGTGTACCAAATTCCTGCCGACTCTTCTTCCCAAAATTGCTTTCCTCGCGGAATACTCTCATCATCGTGGGGGTCATAAACCCGAACGCTAAGATTTTGCTCGCCTTTAGTCAGATAATCCGTAATGTCCACCGAAAAAGAAGTGTGTCCGCCAAAATGATTCAGTACATGACAGCCATTTACAAAAATATCTGCTTCATAGTCAACCGCCCCAAAGTGCAGCAACACTCTCTGATTTTCTTTTCGCTCTACTTCAAACATTCGATGATACCAAACCACATCATGCGGCGTACGCTCATCAATT
The DNA here is from genome assembly GCA_021781855.1 of Bacillota bacterium. Classification (GTDB taxonomy): domain Bacteria; phylum Bacillota; class Bacilli; order Lactobacillales; family Streptococcaceae; genus Lactococcus. The sequence goes on from JAJXWC010000159.1 coordinate 5,455, forward strand.
CCCGACTCTTGACTCTGATAAACAAAAGGAACATTAATTTTACGATTATAAGGAATTATCGTATTAAAATATTTTTCACGCACTCCCTTATTTTCATCATCAAAAACAAAATCCCATTCGCCATTCAAATTTAACCAATTTTTCCGAATAAATTGTGGGCGAGGATATTCAATCCGTTTCACT
>JAJXWC010000160.1 GCA_021781855.1 Bacillota bacterium
GATAAAGGGGCAAAAAATGATAAATGTAAACGTGATAAAAGTGTGATTTTTTGGTATAATAAAAAGCATGAACGGAATATTTATTTCTCTTGAAGGACCTGACGGCGCTGGAAAAACAAGCGTTTTGCAGGCGATTTTGCCTGAACTTACAAAAATGAAACGTGAAATCATTTCAACACGTGAGCCAGGAGGCGTGCGTGTGGCGGAAGAAATTCGTCAGGTGATTTTAAATCCAGAAAATACAGAAATTGATGCAAAGACGGAACTTTTGCTTTTTGCTGCGGCAAGAAGAGTGCATTTGCAGTCAAAAATTTTGCCAGCACTTGAGCTTGGAAAACTTGTAATTGTGGACCGCTTTATTGATTCATCAGTAGCTTATCAAGGTTTTGGACGTGATTTGGGTGTGGAAGTTGTAGAGTGGCTGAATAAATTTGCTACAGACGGGTTGAAACCTGATTTGACGCTCTATCTTGATGTAGATACTGATGTTGCGCTTGAGAGAATCATGAAAAATCGCGCAGATGAGGTTAACCGGCTTGATTTGGAAAGGGCAGAAATGCACCGCAAAGTACGTCAGGGTTACTTGGAGCTTGTGAAAGCGGAGCCAGAACGTTTTGTGACGATTGATGCCAGCCAGCCCTTTGACAAGGTTTGCGTTGACACATTGGAAGTCATCAAATCGCGGTTTTCTGTAGAATTTTGACGAATCGAAAGGCTGTGCGAGTGCTCGAAAGGCAATCATTGCCGTCAAGTGCTTGTTGAGCTGTAGAAAGGAGTTTCATGAAAATTGCTGAAATTCAACCGCAGCTTTTTGCGGAATTTTCGCGAATTTTGCAAGCTCGCAGATTGAGCCATGCATATTTATTTTCAGGCGGCTTTGGCGGTTTTGAAATGGCGCTTTGGCTGAGTCAGGCGATTTTTTGTGAAAACCCAGTTAATGCCCTTCCTTGTGGTATTTGTCGCGCCTGTCGCTTAGTTGAAAATCAAGAGTTTGCCGATTTGCATATTATTGAGCCTGAAGGGCAGATGATTAAAACGGCGCAAATTCGTGAATTGACGGAAGTTTTTAGCGAGTCAGGGTATGACGGGGTCCCAAAAGTTGTACTCATTCGTGAGGCGGAAAAAATGCATCAAAATGCGGCAAATGCGCTTTTGAAATCAATCGAAGAACCTGAAAGCGAAATTTATATCTTTTTGCTGACGGACAATGAAAATTTGATTTTGCCAACGATAAAATCGCGGACACAGGTTGTAAATTTCCCAAAAAATATTCAATATTTGCAAGAATTTTTAGAAAAAAACGAAATATTAAAAACACAAGCTGAACTTTTAGCTCATATTTGTAATTCGACCGATGAAGCTTTGAAATTAGCGCAAGCAAATTGGTTTCTTGAAGGATTAAATCGGCTTGAGCAGTTTGTTAAACTTTTGACGAATTCGTCAAATGAAGCTTTTTTGTATTTGACTAGCCTTTCAGAAACATTTGATGACAAAGAGAAACAGAAAATCGCATTTGACTTGATTTTACAACTTTTCAATCAAGAAAAGTTAGTTGAAGAAATTCAAAAAACATTTTATGCGATGAAGATGTGGCGCAGCAATGTCCGTTTTGAATCGTGTTTAGCCTATATTGTACTGGAAAAAAAGGAGAGGAGTGCAAGATGATTGTCGAAATAAAATTTGCACATGGAGAGACTAATCTTTTTGCCGAAAACGTTTTCGAATATTCACCTCAAGACATGGTCATTATTCGTTCGGAAAAAGGAATGAATTATGGACGGATTGTTAAAAAAATTAAAGAAAATCCGAATATTGAGACAGAAGCAAAAGTGCTCCGAATTGCAACGGAGCAAGATTTGGCAGATATCGCTGAAATTGAGCAGCGCTCAGAACAGGCAAAAGCGACCATTCGCGAAGCAGTTGCTGACCAAAAACTTGATATGAAAATTGTGGAAGCCGCTTATAATTTGGATAAAACACAGCTTTTTATTTCATTCACGGCTGAAAATCGAGTGGATTTTCGTGCGCTGCTTAAAGAATTAGCATCTATTTTTCGCACGCGAATTGAACTACGGCAAATTGGCGCGCGCGATGCGGCGAAAGTTTATGGCGGTGTTGGTCCTTGTGGCCGTCCGCTATGTTGTTCAGAATTTATTTATGAATTTCCGAATGTTTCGATAAAAATGGCGAAAAATCAAGCACTTTCTTTGAAACAAAGTAAACTCAATGGACTTTGTGGTCGCTTGATGTGTTGTTTGACTTATGAAGATGATTTTTATCGGGAAGCGCAGAAAAATTTTCCTGATTTCGGAGAGTGGATTTCGACAAGTGAAGGACGCGGGCGAGTCATTGGGCTAAATATTCTTGGAAATAAAGTAAAATTACGTTTTGACGACTTCGTCAAAGAATTTGATTTAGCTGAAATTGGAGAAATTCATGGCTGACAGAAAAGAAGTTTTTGAGCAATTAAATCATTTGGAAAATGCACTAAATTCAACATTGGCGCAGGTTTCTTCAATTCGTACAGAGCTTGAAAATTCTCTCACGGAGAATGCTACCTTGCGGATGGAATTGGAAAAATTGCGTGAACGATTGGCAGAAATTGACCATAAAACGATTGATAAAACGCAGCCCAATGCTAATCTCATCAAAATTTATGATGAAGGTTTTCATGTTTGTACCAATTTTTACGGACAGCATCGCGAGGAAGATGAACCTTGCGCTTTCTGCACAGAACTGCTTTATAGGTGATTTTTATGAACATTCAGAGAAGTTTTAAAGGTGAAAAAACGGCAGGAACTTTGTATCTTGTACCAACGCCAATTGGAAATATGCAAGATATGACACTGCGCTCACTTGAAACACTTAAGACAGTTGATTTGATTGCTTCTGAGGATACGCGAAACACGGCGAAATTATTAACGCATTTTGAAATTCATGTACCGCAGGAAAGCTTTCATGAGCATAATTCCTACGAAAAAATTCCTCAGCTTCTCGCCTTTTTACAGTCGGGAAAGTCAATTGCCCAGGTTTCTGATGCAGGAATGCCGTCAATTTCAGACCCAGGACATGATTTGGTTGTAGAATGTGTGCGACAGGGAATAGATGTAGTAGCCCTTCCAGGTGCTTCAGCAGGCATTACAGCACTGATTGCTTCAGGACTAGCACCGCAGCCGCATATTTTTTATGGTTTCTTACCTCGGAAAGCGGGTGAACAAAAAAAGTTTTTGCTGACGAAAATTGATTATCCTGAGACACAGATTTTTTATGAAAGTCCTTTCAGAGTGGCAGATACTTTAGAAAATATCTTAGAAATTTACGGTGATAGGCAAGTTGTGCTAGTCCGTGAATTAACTAAAATTTACGAAGAATATCGTCGCGGTACGATTTCTGAGCTACTTGATTCATTGACAGAACAGCCTATCAAAGGTGAATGTCTGCTCATTGTATCAGGTGCTTCTGAGCGTCTAGTCAGAAACACTGAGCCAGAATTGACGGCTCTTGAAGCCGTCAAAGCCCTTATCAAAGAAGGGGAAAAGACGAATGTCGCAATCAAGCAAATCGCTAAAGAACGCGAGATTTCAAGGCAAGAACTTTATGCTCAATATCATGATTTATAAAAAAATGCCGTATCTTTCACGGCATTTTTATCTCAGCAGTGTTTGTTTTCCATTTTGCTACGCTGCTAAATCAGATTGGTCGGTTAGTGAATCTGCTTTTCGTGACATAAAGGACGTAGATGTCATACATTTTTGAGCTGAAATCTCAACAGTGACCGTCCACATTCTCATTTATCCAACGTGAATGTGCATCGTCAAAAATTCGCAGATGTTTGTCGGATTTGACAAAGTCAATAATTTCATCCCTTGACAAATCGGTCAGACCACAAGCAGCACTAACTGTTACGATTTCCATTTTTTCAAGTCCCTGACGGAGCAATTCAAATTTGTTTTCCATAAGTGCATTATACCTCAATTTGACAACGCTGTCAAAAGAACAAAAAAGCGAATTATGCTAAAAAAGACAAAATTAAGACTTGATTTTCAGCAACAAATTTTATAAAATTGTTCAGTACGTTTGCGTACAACAGGAGAATTTTTTCGAATGACGATAAATAAAATAGGTACGGGAATTGCCCATTCTAAGCTCATCTTGATTGGCGAACATTCCGTGGTGTACGGACAGCCTGCGATTGCGCTGCCCGTCACGATTTTAAAAACGACAGTCACGATTTCGTCCATTAAGAATGGACAATATATTGAAAATAGCGAGTCACGGCGTCGTTTGGAACTCATGGGCGATGAATTTGAGGGAATTCGCCAACTGATTTTGCGTCTGCTGACCAAATTTCACTCTCTACACCTTCCTTTTTCTTTGGAAATTGATTCAAATATACCGCAGGGACGTGGATTAGGTGCATCTGCAGCGCTTGCAACAGCAATTACAAGGGCGTTTTACGACTTTTTTGAGACAGAACTTCCTGATGAAGATTTACTCTATTATGCTAATTTTTCCGAGAATATTACGCATGGCAGAGCAAGCGGCATTGATGTTGCAACCGTCAATTCAGATTCGCCGCTTTGGTTCATCAAAAATCATCCGACGAATCCATTTGAGCTGAATTTATCAGGCTTTCTAGTCATTGGCGACACAGGTGTACATGGCTTTACGAGTCAAGCAATTAGCATTGTCCGCGAAAAATTAGCCGAAGAAAAGGTTAAAACTGAAAGCAAAATCACTCAATTAGGCGAACTTGCCGCACATTCCAAAGATTTCTTAATGACCAACAAGCTCGAAGCTTTAGGAAAAGTTATGACCAATGCTCACGAAGTGCTTTGTGACCTCGGCGTCTCTCATCCTCGACTTGACCTTCTTGTTGAAACTGCCTTAAAAAATGGCGCACTCGGTGCAAAACTTACTGGTTCTGGCCTAGGAGGCGTCATGGTTGCACTTGCTGAAACGGAAAAAGATGCCATTCGAATTAGCCAAAAACTGCTGAAAAAAGGGGCAAAAAATACTTGGATTTACTCATTTTAAATTAACAGCTGGTGTTAATTTTCTCATGCTTTAGCGTATTTCATAATGATAAAACCTTATATTTTTGACAATTCTTACCATTCAGCAAGAGAGGAAGAAGTGGCAATCACTAAATACATAAAAGTCGGCGCAAGCCGATTTTTTGTTGACAAGCTTCAAAGAGAATGTTATACTGTTCATATAATTAAATAAATCTTCAGGGCAGGGTGAAATTCCCTACCGGCGGTAAAGCCCGCGAGCTGCTTGCAGCATGATTCGGTGAAATTCCGAGGCCGACAGTAAAGTCTGGATGAAAGAAGATAAACGCACGTAATGTACTTATTACGTCCATTTAGCCTTTTACTCTGAAGTGGTTTTGACCACTTCATTTTTATTAGGTTTTTGAGCTACTTTATGCAAAAATGGAAAACGTTAAATGCCCTGACTTTTGTTTAGGGCATTTATTTTTTTGAGCAGAATGCTCAGTGTCAAAGTGAGCGAAAAAGCTGAAATTTACAGTATAGCA
>JAJXWC010000161.1 GCA_021781855.1 Bacillota bacterium
CTGATATCGCATACTATTTATCTGTGGGACGAAACAATCTCACAGATAAAGTAATCAATTTAAGCAAAAACAAGTTCAGGAGCAATAGGCTTCGTAGAGGTCATATATTTCATCAATTCTTCTTGATTTGTTTGTTTAGCATCTAAACAAGCCGTGATAACGCCCAGATTCATCGTGTAAATTCGGTCACAAATGCCAAGTAACTCTGGGAGTTCAGATGAAATGACAACAACCGCAGCACCAACATCAGCGAGTTTATCAATGATTTCATAAATATCATATTTTGCACCGACATCAATTCCTCGTGTTGGTTCATCTAATATAAGCACGCGCGGACTGGTTGATACCCATTTGGAAAGCACGACTTTCTGCTGATTGCCACCTGACAAATTCCCAACTGGCATTTCGATATTGGGTGCTTTTGTGCGAAAGTCTTTTTTGAACTTCTCAGCCATCTTTATTTCAATATCTTGGTCAATCACGCCGTGTTTTGAAAGATTGCGAAGATTTGCTAGTGATGTATTCTCGCGAATACTTGAAATCAGATTTAAACCGTAGGTTTTCCTGTCTTCTGTCGCATAAGCCACGCCTGCATCAACAGCCGTGCGAACATTAGGAAATGTCACTTCTTTTCCATCAAGAAAAAGTTTTCCAGAAGCATTTGAACCGTATTGGCGACCAAAAATTGACATTGCTGTCTCTGTTCGTCCAGAGCCTACCAGTCCTGCAAAGCCAATGATTTCTCCTGCACGAACATTAAAACTTACTTCTTTGGCAACTAAACGGCTTGAATCCAATGGATGATGCATTTTCCATTTTTCAACGCGGAATAATTCGTCACCGATTTTAGGAAGATGTTCCGGATAGCGCGAATCCAAAGGGCGTCCTACCATATCGCGAATAAGGGCAGCTTCATCTAAAGGAGCTTCTTTGGTAATTTCAATGTGCGAAATCGTTGTTCCGTCACGAATAACTTGCACAGAATCAGCAGAGGCCGCAATTTCATTTAACTTATGAGAAATAATAATAGCTGTAATACCTTTTGTTTTTCTAAGTTGGTCAATAATTCCCAAAAGGTGGAACGAATCCTCATCATTTAGAGCAGCCGTTGGTTCATCAAGAATAATCAGTTTGAGGTCTTTTGTGAGTGCCTTTGCAATCTCAACAAGCTGCTGCTTGCCAACACCGATATTAGAAATCAAAGTATCTGGGTCTTCATGAAGTCCAACTTGTGCCAATACTTCCTGTGCCATTTTTCGTTGTGCGGCATCATCTATCGCAATCCCTTTCATTATCGGATTGCCTAAGAAGATATTATCTGCAATACTCATATACGGAACAAGGGCTAATTCTTGATGAATAATGACAATTCCTTTTTCTTCTGAATCACGAATCGTTTTAAACTGGCAAACTTCACCGTTATAAATAATATCGCCCTCATAGCTCCCATGCGGATAAACGCCTGAAAGAACATTCATCATCGTGGACTTTCCTGCTCCGTTTTCGCCGCAGATTGAGAAAATTTCTCCACGTCTTACAGCCATTGTTACATCTTTCAAGGCTGTCACAGGACCAAATTTTTTTACAATATGTTTCATCTCCAGAATAATATCTGGATTATCTTGTTCTGCCATTCTTCCTCTCTTTCTACGGCTCAACAAGCACCTGACGACAAGCAGAGCTTGTTTCACAGGTACTCGCACAGCCTTTTATCAAAAGCATGCATGTGCAAGAAATTACTGCACATGCACTTTTTTCATCAAATTTTAGTTCAATCCAGCTTGTGCTGCTGTGATGTAACCTGTGTCAACCAATTCAGCTTTTACATTATCTTTTGTAATGGCTTCTGGAGTAAGTTGAACGGTAGGAACATTTTTTTGACCATTGGAAGATACTGAATCTGTTTTTGGTGTCTTTCCGTTAGTTGCATCGGAAATCATTGTAGTGACCGTGTCGGCAAGATTAACGTCAGATTTGTAAACGGACATATACTGTTCACCTTTTACAATTAGCGGAACATTTTGTGTTTCACAGTCTTGACCTGTAATGACTACTTTTGTCGGGTCGACACCTGCTGCCTTAAGGGCTGAAATTACGCCGAATGCTTGTGCATCATTTGGTGCCAAAACAGCGTCTAGTTTCTTGCCGCCTACATAGAATGAATTCAAACGAGTCTGCATTTCAGTTTGAGCGGCTTGTTGTGTCCACGGAATAGCAACTTGTTGGAAGTTATTATCAACACCTTTCTTAGAAGGAGAAACGAGGGCTCCTGATTTGAAATAAGGCGAAAGAACACTCATTGCTCCCTTAAAGAATTGTGGCGCATTGTTATCTGTCGGGTCGCCGCCGAGAAGCTCAATGTTGAACGGACCTTTTGCTCCTTTGTCAAGTCCGAGTTTCTGAACAATGCTTTCGGCTTGAAGTTTACCAACTCCTTGAAGATTGTAAGTGGCATAATAATCTACATCTGGCGTATTCATGATTAAACGGTCATAGGCAATCACGGTTGCACCATTCTTTTTAGCTGCCGCTACGGCTGGACCAAGTGTTGTCCCATCTTGCGCCGCAATCACAATGTATTTTTCGCCTTTATTTGCCATATTCTGCACTTGTTGCGATTGTGTGGAAGTTGAGGAATTGGCATATTGAATATCGACTTTGTAGCCTTTTGCTGTGAGGTCTTTCTTCAAATCAGCGGCTGCTGAAGGCCAGCGTTGAAGCGCTTTATCAGGCATCGAAATGCCAACAGTAATGTCTTTTGGACTGGTAGAGCCCGATGCTGAACTTGAACGTCCGTTTGCACCACAGCCTGCGAGCGTCAAAGCACCCAATGCAACTGCTGCTCCCAAGAGCAACTTCTTAGTGTTTTTCAAAATTAAACCCTCCTTAGGTTTATACGATGATAAAATCATCAATTTTTAAACTTTAGTTTATCTCAGCAATGTGCTTACCGCTTTTTCTTAAAAGGTAAAGGACTTTCGCAACATTAGCCTTGCAAATTTGCCGCTGCGAATGATAAGAGTAAGTAGATATGAGCTTATATCACTGATGTGAAATTCGACTATAAGCTTGCTGAGAGATTGAGCTTGCGTTAGGCAAGTCTCTGCTTATCTTTAGGAACTACCATAATAGTAGATAAGCTAACTTTCTAATGTCAGCTCATTTTTTCTGCCTTATCTCTAGAAAAAACTATGACAGCGGTTTCTTTATATTGAAAAAATTTTTGAAGGCTTCTTAATGTTTCTCTTTCCTAAAGGAAAGAGAAAATGGGCTAGCCCATTTGGCTTTTTTTCAATTTACAAAAATAATTATAGCGCTTTCAAAAAGGGATTTCTTACGTTTTTTTAGAATTTTACTTGTAAAGATTGCTATTCTGCTATTTTTTAACTTTACAAGTGTGCATTGTTTTTGAAAATACCTAGTGAAGTGATTATTTCACAATGAGAGATTTTTTTCCCTACTGATGTTAGAGTACAGCATAACATCAAAGATACCAGATTCCCCCCGCTCGTAAAATCTATGCACTAAAGCGTCAAGCCCCTACAGCAGCATAGCTTGGTGCTATTTATCCCTCCGCCTTAGAGACGGAGGAATTGCGATTGCGACTAGTCACTTTAGTGACGTAGCGAACATCGACAACTCAATAGCTCAACAGCTCAACAGTACGGTGTACTGTTGAGGTTGCGGATAGAGAGAGAAGTTCTCATTTTTCGTAGCACGAAGTGCGCAGATAGCAAGCATTTGCTAGGTTAAAGCAACAATGAGAAAAGAGAAGCTCATATCTTTGACATGAGCTTCTTAGTTTCAAATTTCGTTTCATCCTTTTTGAAGTAGATGATTTGCTCTGGAGCGAAGTTCTGCTTCAATGTTTTCTAGGCTGCGACCGCGTGTTTCAATTACTTTCTTGCTAGTGAACCAAATTGAAAGGAAACAAAATGCGGCGTAAAGAAGAAAGATTTTTCCTGTGCCAAAGAATTGTAGTAGTGGCAAAAATGTAAGTGAAACGATAAAATTAGCTGCCCAGTTGACTACGGCACCGAATGAATTACCCAATCCGCGAATATTAAGCGGGAAAGATTCTCCAATCATGACCCACATAACTGGTCCCCAAGTTGCTGAGAAGAAAGCAATGTAAATCGTGAGCGCAATGACTGCGAGATATTTCGCAAATCCGACTGAACTACCAAGCATCATACCGACAGACATCAAAACGAGCGAGATTCCCATGCCCCAAGCACCAAAGTTCAGCATCCAGCGGCGGTCAACTTTATCCATGACCTTCATGGCAATATAAGTGACGATGACATTGAAAATACCAATCCCAACGTGAGCGAGCAGAGCGGCTGATTTGCCGAACCCCACAGAAGTGAAAATTGTTGGTGCGAAATACAGCACCGTATTACAACCCATGACTTGTTGGAAAATTGCCAAACCCATTGCCATAATCAAAACTGGACGCGACATCGAACCGAAGAGTTCTTGAAGTCCACCAGTTTTTTCTTCATTTGCCATGAGCTGAATATCGGCAATTTCCTGTTCGACTAACTCTTCTTTGCCATGAATGATATTTAATACCTGACGTGCTTGGCTTTCTTGATTGTGACGGACAAGGAAACGAGGTGATTCTGGTAGAAAAAGACCGCCAATAAAGAGTAAAGCTGCTGGAACTGCTGCGAGTCCGAGCATCCAATGCCAATTCCCTGCAACATTCTGGAGCCCATAATTTGAGATGTAGGCAAGCAAGATTCCTGACATTATCATGAGCTGGAACATGGTTGAAATCCCCCCACGCTGTTTTGCAGGAGCGAGCTCTGAAAGATAAGTTGGAACAAGTGCTGACGCTGCACCGACCGAAATTCCTAAAATGATACGTGAGATAATGAGCATCATTTCGCTGCCTGAAAGTCCGGAACCTAGTGCACCGATGAAAAAGATAATGGCTGACAAAAGTAATAATTTTTTGCGTCCTAAACGGTCAGACATTGGGCCAATAATTAAAGCACCAAGCACAGCGCCGAGCAGGACAGCTGAGGTAATCCAACCTTGTGCCCAAGCATGAACATGCAAATCTGTTTGAATGAATAAAAGCGCTCCTGAAATAACGCCCGTGTCATAACCAAATAACAATCCACCTAAAGCTCCGAAGAAATAGATGAATGTTGGAGAAAGTTTTCTCATGATAAGCTCCTTCTGTGGCTCAATAAGCACTTGTGACGGTAATAAATCGTCTTTCAAAGCACTCATACAGCCTTGAGTAAATTTATAAGGAAATAAATTCCTTTGTTTTTTCATAAATTATGATAGCATTTTCATAAAAAGATAACTTGCTCATTATTTTGATTTTAGATGGGAATTTTTGTTATCGTTTTCAATATTTGTTTTTTATTAGTGGAAAGATTGTCATTGATATGAAGCAGAGACTAAATTCGAGGTTCAGCGCTGCTTATCTCGCCACCTAACCATTTCGCCTTGCGACTTTTTAGTCGGTCAGTGTAATGAAAGTAGAGATAGAGCAAATGGATACCTAGCACGCACTGCT
>JAJXWC010000162.1:0-2169 GCA_021781855.1 Bacillota bacterium
AAGCTTGTTCCACAAGAGGTTGCAACGCAGTCGAACCACCAGCCGTTACTTGCTTGTTTCCAGAGCCGCAAGCGGACAACAAAAACAAGCTCGAAGCCGCTGTAAGAGCGAATAAAATTTTCTTTTTCATGCTTTTATTATACCACATTGCAAGGATCATTTACACCAACACAGCCCAGCCTACCTGTCAATTGCCGATAAAGAGGACGTCAAACAGCACAATCTCAAATTGAAGCTGCGCCGTTCCCATGAAAAGAAAATTTTATTCAGATTTGACAATTTGTCAAATCTCACATCTGCTGACCGTTTTCAAACTCAACCAAATGAGGCACCTTAAGCCAGAAACTGAAAGTAAAACACGTATAGGAATGATGTTTTTCTCATCAAAATGAGTTTCTCAAATTTCAATGGCTTGCCAAACTACTAGTGAAGCTCAACAGATGCGAGATTTGACAAATATTGAAGCAATCAAACCTCTTTGACGCATTTGTCAAATCATACGGTCCATTGATTCAAGCAAGCACTTACCGATTTTTGGACTACGTTGTTGCTGTTCACTAAACGAACACGTTCCTAGTCAGAACCGCAAATCCCCCATCTCTGAGGTGGAGGACAAGTGGTGCTGAGCTTTGCTCTCATCCGTAAAGAAGAAATCACCTACGAATCAAGCAGAGACTAAATTCGAAGTATGCCGCCGAAGGCACTAGCAAACGCTGCGGAGATAAAGTAATCACTCAACCAATAAACCATTGATTTTTTTCATTTATTATTTATTAGTAACTGTTCCGCTAGCGTCACGGTCAACTTTCATATCACCAACAGGAATATAGCCAAGTTTTTTAAGGTCTGTATTGTCAGTTTCTACATATTTGATGAACGCATTTTCAGCAGTATTGTTAGCTGAGTTCAATGTATACATATGTTCGTAAGACCAAACTTTATAAGTGTCTGTTTCAACATTTGCATTTGTTGGTTTAACACCGTCAATTGATAAAGCAGTAATGTCTTTGCTTGTTTCCAAATAAGAGAAGGCAACATAAGAAATTGCACCTGGTGTTTGCCCAACCATTGTCACAACTGAACCAGAAGCATCTTGTGTAGGACCATTAACTTCTGTTGCATTGCCAAGGGCAAAGTGGTCAAAGTTTACACGTGTTCCAGAACCTGCTGTACGTCCAATAACAGTGATTTTTTGATTTTTACCGCCAACCTGATTCCAGTTAGTTACTTTACCAGTAAATACATCAGTCAACTGTTGTGTTGTCAAATTTGTAACGCCTGTTGAAGCAGCATTTACGATTGGTGCGAAACCTACAACAGCCACTTTATTATCTGTAATTTTAGAAGCATCAATACCAGATTTTTCTTCAGCGAAGATGTCTGAGTTACCAATTTGGAAAGAGCCTGCAGAAACCTGAGTCAGACCTACACCAGAACCGCCACCTTGAACAGTGATTTGAACACCCGTATTTTTAGCCATAAATTCTGTTGAAGCTTGTTGAACCATTGGTTGCAAAGCTGTTGAACCACCAGCAATAATTTTTCCAGAAAGTGCGGCAGATGATGAAGATGAAGTTTTGTTAGCTGAGCTGTTGCTTGAACCACAAGCTGCAAGTGTCAAGAGAGCGGCACCAGCGACAAGACCTACGAGAATTTGTTTCTTTTTCATGAGAGTATTTTTTCTCCAATAATTCTTTTTTTGTTAAGCACTTTTTGCTTACAAGATAATTTTACCACCTGAACACTAGCTTAAATGTAAATGGTTTGCAAATATCATGTAAATGGTTTGTAAATGGATTCGATAGCTCTCTAAAATCGCTTAACCATAGCCTTTCTGCCTTGATGAAGCAGAGACTTACTTGGTGGGAGTTGAAACTCCCACCAAGTTTAGGGCACAACCTCACATCTTTGATATGAGGTTACCCTGTCCCAGAAGTCAAGCCGCTGAAGCGGCTGACCCTAGGGCAGTCGAGCGAAATTCGAGGCTTGCCATTTCGCCTTAGCGCTTTAGCACTTTAGAGCGAATGGACAGCGTAGCAGCAAAGCTGCGGATATAGTGCTGCTTATCCCGCCGCCTTATAGGCGGGGGTATTAGCACGCACTACTGAGATAAAACAGAGACGAAATTTGAAACCTGCCATTTTGCCTTGCGCTTTGAACTTCGACTTT
>JAJXWC010000162.1:2179-5377 GCA_021781855.1 Bacillota bacterium
TTTATCTTTTTGTCTAGCTACTAAAACAAGAAGTACATAGACAGAACAAACGGATAGCTCAACAGCACGATGTGCTGTTGAGGGCACATAAAGAGAGTACTGTTGAGATATAATAAAAAGCTTATATCAAAGATATAGGCTCTCTCTATTTCTGAATACCAAGCATTGAATTTGAACGCAAGTTTTTACCGATTATAAACTTTCAGCTGCCGCGCAATATCTTTATTTTGTTCCCGCCGTTTAATCGTCTCGCGTTTATCGTACTCATGCTTCCCACGCGCTAGCCCCATGAGCACTTTTGCAAATCCATTTTTCAAATAAACTTTCAGCGGGACAAAGGTAATCCCCGTACCTGTCAACTCTTTTTCGATTTTTGCGATTTCAGATTTTTTGAGCAATAATTTTCTCGTCCGCAGCTCGTCAGTATTCCAGATATTTCCTTGTTCAAATGGTGCAATATGCACATTCGACAGCCAAACTTCTCCATTTCGCACTCGTGCAAAGCCATCGCGAAGCTGGATTTTTGCCGCTCGAACAGATTTAATCTCCGTTCCTGTCAGTACAATTCCTGCCTCGAAAGTCTCAAAAATCTCATAATCATGCCGCGCTTTTTTATTCTGTGCCAACGGCTTGTCTTCTGTATTTTTAACCATGCCTTATTTTACCATAAAATCCAAAACTTTCAAGATTTCCTTAGCTAAAAGCCGATACGCTTGCTCCGTGAAATGTAAACCGTCCGCACGCAATAATTTTTTAGGTTCTTTCTGCCGCTCCATGAGCTCAAAAATATCAACTACAGGAAGTGATTTTTGCTCAGCCAAATCAAGTGCAGCCTGCCTAAAAAGTCGAACCTCACTAAGTCTGCTATAATGCATCGGCTCATCATCGTTGTAAAAAGGCGGCGTAATCAAGACCGATTTTTCAATTCCCAATCTTGTAACAATTTTATCCAAGTTTTCCCGAAATTCCTGCGGACGAACAAGATGATAAGGTGAAGCATCATTTGCACCAAAAAAGATAAAATTTAAATCTGCTTCTTCTTCCAGAACATATTTAACCCGTAGCAACGCACCATAGCTATCATCACCGTTCATCCCATATAAAACAGCTTGAACATCTGGACGCTTACTTTCAATCAACCTTGCCAAAATATTTGATTGACCACCTTCATCCATTCCAAAACCATTCGTAATTGAATCTCCAAAAATTGTAATTTTCATTTTTTATTAGAGATTTTCTCTCCCCCATTCGTCTAAACGCTGCATAAAAGGTACTAATTCTTTTCCTTTTTCTGTTAGATAGTATTCAACGTGCGGCGGAATACTCTGATAGTCTTTACGTCGTACCAATCCCCGCTCAATTAGAACCTCTAGGGAACGGGTCAACATAATATTCGTAATGCCTGATACTTCTCGTTTGAGCTGATTAAATCTAATTCCTTCTTCATTGCAGACTATCCATAAAATATTTAATTTCCATTTCCCCCCAAAAATGTCCATTACACGGCGAACACCACATTCTGTCATCATCTTTTCCTTTCCAATTTTACAGTAACAAAAAAGTGCGTACTTATATTTTATAAACCATTATACTATAATTAACTTGAGTTCGCCTCCTTGACATTCTATGCCAGTCATAAGCGAGCTCGTATCTTGACATAATAATCTTATGTAAAAAAGGAGAAAAAATGAAACCTTTAGAATTCCTAGATGGACGCGCTTCTGTGAGAAATTTTGACCCTGTGGAACAAGTTTCCAACGAAACAATCAATGCTATTCTCACTCACGCAGCCTATGCACCTTCAAGTAATAATTTTCAGCCTTGGAAAGTATTTGTCGTCAAAAATAAAGAAAAACAACGTATTTTAAAAGAATTCTCAGCTAATCAACAGCAAGTTGAAGATGCTTCCGCAGTATTTCTCATTTTTGGAGATAAGTCCGCCTATAATCTTAAAAAAATCATGGATTTTAATCTTAAAAATCAAATTTTTCATACAGATGAACTTCCAGAAAAAATGGAGCGTGTTAAAACTTATCTTAGACTTCATCCAGAAGACATTGAAAACGAAGGTTTACGCTTTGACACAGGACTTTTTTGTATGAACCTTATGCACGTCATTAGAGCTTTCGGTTATGATTCTGTTCCGATGCGTGGTGCGTCTTTTGATAAAATCATGGATTTTTTGGAAATTCCGACTTCATTGGAACCAATTCTTATTCTTCCTGTTGGTAAAGCGACAAAACAAGGCTTTCCGCACCTGCGTTATTCAGTTGATGAATTTTCAGAGATTATTGAATAATGCTTTTAGCTTATCCACCCTTTTAATTTTGCGAATAAAGGAGATTAGTATTGAACTGATTGCTTCATCTATAGATGTTTTTTCTCTCAATAAATGAAGCACAAACTAAACTTGGCAGAAGTTGAAGCTCCCGACAAGTTTATGGTACAACCGACAGTCTATCCGCTCCGTACATAAGGTCGACCATAGGACAGTTGAGCGAAATTCGAAGCTTAATGCCTACTAAGATAAAAAAATAATCATCTTGAATTCATTTTTCTAAATAGAAAAAATACCGCGAAATTGCGGTATTTTTTTGTTAATCTGGTGCCGAATCTTTCGTCAAAACAATCTGTTGATTTCCTTGACTCGTCTGATAGTATTTTTGCATCAGTTCATCTTTTGTCAACTTTTCCTGTAAAGTCCAAACTAAATCAGACCAGTTGCCGTCAATATTATTATTGGTTTTACTAGGTACAAACAAACTTACCGAATTGTCCGAGATTACAACTTTCGCCGCATTCTGCTCCCTGGCCAAAGAGTAACCTGCCCAGGCATTACCAACTTTCTTACCATTTTCATACATTTTTGTGCCATTTTGTCCCTCATTAACTAGGTAAGTCATTGTGGCAGTGGCATTATAAACAACAAATTGCCCCTGAGCATTTTGCAGCCAAGCAGCATAAAGCTTATTTTGGCTTGCTACGCTTAGTTGTCCAAAATCAACGCTTGTAGTAGTTGCAGTTGATGTTGATGATGAACTTTCTGTACTTTTGCTGCTTTCTGAGGTTGAACTCGCCACGCTTGATGATGATGAAGTCGATGACGATAAAGTTGAAGTTGATGAACGACTTGAAACTTTTGTCGCTGAATTTTTCGCACTACACCCAGACAATAAAAGCGCCAACAAAACCCCAGCA
>JAJXWC010000010.1 GCA_021781855.1 Bacillota bacterium
GGAGTATGGACTGGCTCAACACTTGGAACTCAAACAGCTCTCACAAACACAACCTACCCAACACTCAGAAGTGTATCAATACCGAACCATTGGGGTCACGTTCACGGAGACAACTCAATGTACTTCACTGACTTCAAAAACGGACAAGGATTGATCCATAAAATTGCTACCACAAAAGTTGCAATTCATCTACACGTTTTTTATACTGAGCTTTTGGAAGCTTATTTGGTTAATTTTGAAAAATATATTGGAAAGTATGATTTATATTTAACTACGGATACTGAGCTGAAAAGGGAAAAAATAGAGAAAATATTGCTCAATCATTCCATTAATGTAAGTGAAATAATGTTAACTGGAAACAAGGGGCGCGATGTTCTTCCTTGGATGATGATTAATCAAAAAATGAAAACTTACGATTTTGTCGGTCATTTTCATACTAAAAAATCAGATCATGTCAATTGGATAATTGGAGAGTCATGGAGAGATAATTTAATTGAAGCTCTAATCAAACCAGCACAACAAATTTTTACAGATTTGATTGATAATCCAGAAGTTGGCTTGGTTATTTCCGATGTGCCTTCATTTTTCCAGTATCACAGAGGACCTGCATATAAAGAGGAAAGCAAACTATGGCCATATATGATATCTTTGTGGCAACAAGTGTTTGGAGAAGGGGAAAACTCATTGCATCAAAAGGACTCTTATACGATGAGTTATGGAACAATGGTTTGGTATCGCCCAGGTGCGTTAGATAACCTATTGAATACGGACATAAAAGGACAAGTTCCAGAAGAACCTCTTCCTTTTGAAACCATTCTCCATGCTTTTGAAAGATTATTGGTTTATGTTGCATGGAAAAATGGTTATGATTATAGAATTTCTAAAATAAAAGAATATAACAGCTTTTTAGCTAATATCTCTTTGAATAACACACTTAGAGAATTTGATAAAAACACTTCAGATATTCGTGCAAGAGAGTTGGTCAGCTTGCTGATTAAAAAAATAAAATTTATGGTTAAATATCGTTTATTAAAGATTATAGGTAAAAGATGATAAAAAAATGTGAGGAGCTTCATATCTCAGCGCTTCAAAATTGTAAATTTTGCGATTAGAGATTCTCTTCTGTTATAGACTTCTTGTTTGTTGCTCATGGGTTATAATAATGAGTGAAAATTATGCCTGAAAATACACCTAGCTCAAGATTAGTCGAACCTTCCTGTTCAAGATATTTAAGTTTATTATTGCTGCAAATCTTGTCCTTTATCTAGTGATGATATTGTTTACTACATACAAAATAACGCATTAGATTTATTACCACACATCATTCAATGGATAAGGAGAATCCTATAAGTGACCGCTGAAAATGAACAAAAAATCTTACTCATTATTCCCGCCTATAACGAGGCAGAGGGGATAGTGGAAAATATCAAAAAAGTTAAACATTATCAAAAGCGTTGTTCCTATCGTTTAGATTATGTTGTTATCAATGATGGTTCTACGGATAACGAAGAAGAGGTGCTTCGTGCCAATGAAATTAACCATGTTGAACTCGTTCAAAACTTAGGAATAGGCGGTGCTGTCCAAACAGGTTACAAATATGCGCAGGAAAATAACTATGATATTGCTGTTCAATTTGATGGTGATGGTCAGCATGATATTGATAGTTTGTCTAATTTACTTGAGCCTATATTGAACAATGAAGCTGATTTTACGGTTGGGTCACGATTTTTAGAGGAAAGTAATTCAGAATTTAAGTCCTCGAAAGCACGTCAGACGGGGATAAAAATTTTATCGAGCTTGATTTATTTCACTTCAAAGATTAGAATTAAGGATGTAACAAGCGGCTATCGTGCAGGAAATAAAAAAGTCATCAAGCAATTTGTTAACCGTTATCCGAGACAATATCCAGAGCCAGAGAGTTATATGCATCTTTTTGCTCAAAATGTTCGTGTTAAGGAAGTGGGTGTAAGAATGTTTGAGCGTACGACAGGAGTTTCGAGTATCAGTATGATTAAGGGAATGAGTTATATGATTAGTGTTTCAATTTCGATTTTAGCCGCAACTTTGTCGAGAAAGGAAGGATAAATTGCCAATACAACTTCGGATTATCGCAATTGTTTTAGCGATAGGTTTCTTTATTTTTACTGTTCGATTGGTTCGACAAGACCGAGCTGAAGTACGTCATATGCTGAAATGGTTGCTTTTAGCAATTATCATTTTGATTGGAGCACTTTTTCCAGATTTTGCGGCAAAAATAGCTACTTTTTTGGGAATGCACACTTTAGCTTCTTTGGTCTTGTTTGTTTTGGTCGGTTTGTTGCTTGTAATTTCCTTACGTTATCAGATGTCTTTGATTTCGGCAGAAAAGCAGCTAAAAAATTTGGTTCAAGAAATTTCACTCTTAAAGAAAAGAGTAAATGAGTTAGAAAAGGAAAAGCACGAGGACTTGTAAAGTTTTCGCTGCTTTTCCATATTTATAAGCATAAGAGTATAAGGATATAGGAAGACTGAAAAAATGAAAATCTCGGTTTTTGGTTTAGGTTATGTTGGGTTGTCAAATGCCTTGTTGCTAGGACAACATGAAGAAGTGCTGGCTTATGATATTGTTATGGATAAAATTGAACAACTCAAACTAAAAAAGTCACCGATTGATGACAAAGAAATTATTGAATTTTTGACTTCTGAGCAATGTTCGGTCAAATTCACAAGTGATTTTGACGAGGCAGTCAGACACGGAAAATATTTAATTATCGCAACGCCAACGGATTACAATGATGAAACAGGACATTTTGATACATCAACGATTGAAAATGTGATTGAGCGGGCATTGGCTATTCGTCCAGATGCCGTATTTCTCATTAAATCAACTATTCCTGTCAATTATGTACAAAATTTAAAAGAGAAATACCAGACAGAAAATATCATCTTTTCGCCAGAATTTTTGCGTGAAGGAAAAGCGCTTTATGATAATCTTTATCCGAGCCGGATTGTAATTGGAGAAGTTAGTCAGCGTGGAGAGGAATTAGCTGAAGCCTTCAAACGAGGGGCACATAAAGAAAATGTTCCAACACTTTTGATGAATGAAAAAGAAGCGGAAGCGGTCAAACTTTTTTCGAATACTTATCTTGCTTTGCGTGTTGCGTATTTTAATGAGCTTGACACCTATGCTGAGACTAACGGATTGTCAAGCCGAAAAATCATTGAAGGAATGGGATTTGATTCTCGAATTGGTAACTTTTACAATAATCCTTCTTTTGGTTATGGTGGTTATTGTCTTCCTAAAGACACAAAGCAGATGAAAGCCGAATTTTATGGTATCCCTCAAAAAATGATGACTGCGATTGTCGGAAGTAATATGACACGCAAGCAGTTTATTGTTGGACAGATTTTAAACAAAAAACCAAAGACGGTTGGGATTTATCGCTTAACAATGAAAGCCGGGTCGGATAATTTTCGGTATTCTGCCGTTCATGATATCATTCAAATGCTTGAACAAGCAGGTGTTGAAGTCATTGTATATGAGCCTCGCTTGAAGGAGGCTATGTACCGTGGCTTGAAGGTGGAACAAGACTTCTCAAAATTTGATGAGCAAACAGATATTATTGTTGCTAATCGGATGGACACGCCACTTTATCCAATTCGTGAAAAGGTTTATACAAGAGATTTGTATGAACAGGATTGAACTTTAGTAAAATTGAATTCACCACTAGAGTTATGGATAAAAAGAAAACCTGAATTTTACGAGTGATATTTGTTTTATAAGCTTTATAGTTTTCAGTTTGGCTTAGATTGAGGGAGTAAAAAATGATAAGAAACAGTACAATCTTAATTACAGGGGGAGCAGGCTTTATTGGCTCTACACTTGCAAATTCACTACTTTTTGATAATAAGGTTGTCGTCATTGATGATTTATCAATGGGAGATTTTTCAAATTTGAATCATTCAATGAATTTGACAAAAATCGAGGGAACAGTGACAGATAAAAAATTGCTGAAAGAAGTTCTCACGCAATACGATTTTGACTATATCTTTCATTTGGCGGCGATTGCTTCAGTATCAGATTCTGTTGAACGACCTTATGAAACGCATTTGGTTAATTTTGATAGTACAATGTCTATTTTGGAGCTCCTGCGGGAAAACAAAAAATCACTGAAGAGGCTCGTGTTTTCGTCCAGTGCGGCCGTTTATGGCGATGAGCCGACCATTCCAAAGCAAGAAGAAAGCGTGATTCGTCCACTGACTCCATATGCTGTAGATAAATTTGCCTCAGAGCGTATGGTACTTGCTTATAACAACTTATATGGTATTCCAACAAGTGCGACTCGTTTTTTCAATGTCTATGGGCCTAAGCAAAATCCTCAATCCCCTTATTCGGGATTCATTTCTATTTTAGTAGAGCGACTGAAGAAAAACAGTACGCTGACGATTTTTGGAAATGGTGAACAGTCGCGCGATTTTGTTTACATTGAAGACGTGGTTCAAGCGCTTCTCCTTATTGCGACATCAGAAAAATCATATGGGCAAGTTTACAATGTGGGAACGGGTCAAAAAACATCACTTAATGATTTGATAGACCTATCAAAAGTTATCACAAAAAAAGAACTTTCTATCAAATATGATAAAGAACGTCTCGGAGACATCAAAATCTCGCTGAGTGATATTTCTAAACTGAAAGAAATCGGTTATCAGCCAGAGTTTAATTTGATAGAAGGAATGAAAAAGTATTTAGATTACGAGTTTGGACAAAAATGAAAAAAACAGTTGCTTTTTTTAATGGTTATTATCTACCACATTTGGGTGGTGTGGAACGTTACACGCACAATATTGCAAAAAAGCTGATTGCTAAAGATTACAATGTGATTATCGTTACTACTCAGCACGAAGAGAGCCTGCTCAATGAAGAAATAATTGAGGGAATCAAAATTTATCGGCTTCCTATTAAAAATATATGGAAAGAGCGCTATCCGTTTTTGAAAAAAAATAGCCAGTTCAAAGAATTAGTCAATAAAATTAGAACAGAAAAAATTGATTACTTTGTGGCAAACACACGTTTCCATCTTCCAGCACTTTTGGGAATAAAATTAGCAAAAGAGCAAGGGAAAAAAGCGATTGTGATTGAGCATGGCTCAAGCTATTTGACACTGAACAATTTTGTACTAAATTTTGGCTTACGTTTTGTAGAGCGTCGGTTGATTGCAAATGTGAAAAAAAACACGGATTTATTTTATGGTGTCTCAAAAGAGGCAGCAGCTTGGCTTGTTGAATTTGACATCAATGCAAAAGGGGTTTTGTCAAATGCTATTGAGACGAGTGAATTTGACAGGTACTATCGAAAAAGTGAAAAAAATGATAAAATAGTCATCAGTTACTCTGGACGGTTGCAGCCTAAAATAAAAGGTGTGGAGATGCTTCTTGCGACATTTGAAAAATTAAGTCAGCAATTTGACGACTTGGAGCTAATTATCGCTGGAGATGGTCCCTTACTTGGCCAGATGGTCAAAAAGTACACTCAGGATAACATTAAGTTTTTAGGTTTTATAAATCACGATGAAGTGATGGCACTCAATGCAAAATCAGATGTTTTTGTACTAATGTCCAGAAGCGAAGGATTTTCCACAGCTATGCTTGAAGCTGCTTTATTAGAAAACGTCGTTATCACAACGGAAACAGTCGGCGGTGCTCGTGATATGATTGCTGATGAAAGTTATGGCTTTATCATAGATAACAACGAAGAAAGTTTATTCAACACTTTAAAATCAATACTAGCGAATAAAGAAAAAATTGGAAAAATCAAGACGAATGTTTCAAAACGTGTCCGTGAACAATTCACATGGGACATCACTACAGAAAAGTTTATAGAGGTTTTTGAGGAAATAGGATGAAAGAAGTAACGGAAAAAGAACTCCGAGAAACTCAACTGAAAATGGTTGTGTACATTGATGAAGTTTGTCGAAAACACAACATTGATTATTCTCTTGGTGGTGGCTCTTTGCTAGGGGCAATTCGCCATAAGGGTTATATCCCATGGGATGATGATATTGATTTGATGCTGACTAGAAAAAATTATGAAGCCTTGCTAACTCAGCTTATGGAGGAGCTTCCATCATATTATTCACTCATTTACTATAAAGTGAGAGAAACTTACCTTCCTTTTGCCAAACTTTATGATAACCGTACAGGATTTACCAGTTTACTAGACACCTTGAATAAGGGGACAGGGATTTTTGTAGATATTTTTCCAATGGACATTATGCCCGAAAATGCAGAAGAACGAGAAAATTTTAAAAAGCAGGTGCAACAAGGTGCAATAAAATTAGTCACTTCAAGTTCAAGAGGCTTGTCTTATGCGAGTGCTTCAAAATGGTATTATTTTTTAGGGAAAATGATTTTGTGGCTGCCTAGTCATCTTAAAAATGCTGGAAAAAATCGTGACATTGCAGAGCAAGTTGATTGCTTAATGCAAAAGTATGAAAATACATCTGCTGACGGAATAGGTTATGTTTACTCTGGATACAAAACGGAATATTTCCCTCGTGAAATTTTTATTGATTATGAGGATGTTGAATTTGAGAATTTTCAATTTCGGAAAATTAAAAATCATGATTGCTATTTAACAACGCTTTATGGAAATTATATGCAACTTCCTCCAGAAAATAAGCGTGTGAATCATAGCTATTATAAATGGTATTGGAAGGAGAGCTTGTGAAGTTTTCAATAATTATCCCTGTATATAATTCAGAGAAATACATTGAAAGATGTGTGAATTCAATTATTAATCAAGGCTATCCTGATATTGAGATTATTTTAGTTGATGATGGTTCAACGGATAAATCTGGAGTTTTAGTTGATACATTTGCAAAAAAATATGAATTTGTCAAGGTTGTTCATAAAGAAAATGGGGGTGTTTCTTCTGCTAGAAATTTAGGATTGACTATTTCAACAGGAGATTATATTCTTTTTATGGATAATGATGATTATTTGGTTGGAGAGAACGCTTTTTTTGAAATTAATGCTCAACTTATGGAGTCTCATGCTGAGCTATTAATGTTCGACGTCACTCGCTCTCCTGAAGAGGGAGGGCGTCCAAGTATATTGCATCGTGAAGCTGTATTTGGACAACCGTTATTTCAAGCATTGGAGAATTTGATAAGAGCGGATAAACTGGCGAGAGCGGTGTGGGCAAAATGTATCAAAAGAGAAGTTATTCTTGAGAATAATCTTACTTTTCCAGAAGGAATGCGCAATGAGGACATTGATTTTACCGCTCGTTTAATTAGAGCAATTCATAAGATAGACTGGTATCCTAAAGTATTGTACGTTTGGACAATCAGAGAAGGACAGCAAAGTAGTGTGAAGCAGTCAGAGAGTGAAATCAATGATTTGTTTGAAATTATGATAGATAATTTAAATCAATCTGATTATTTTAGAGATATGCATGAAAGAGAAGCATATTTAGCTCATCTTTCGTGGCCGTTTGTGGTTTTATTGGGATATTTAAAAGACTACAGTTTAAGCCATAAAAATGGTAAAGAGCGGATAGCAGCCCAAGCCAAATTAGAAATTCTCCGTAAGTACAAAGATATTTTGTTATATAACTGGTATCCTAAAACAAAACCAGTAAGTCGTATCTATCGTTTTATGGGCTTTAGATTTACAGTGTTTTGTTTGGGGAAAAAAATGCAATGGTCTCGTAGCAAAGGAGCGAAATAATGAATATTGGGGTAATTTTTGCTGGTGGCACAGGAAGTCGGATGCACTCCAAAGACCGACCCAAACAGTTTTTAGAAGTGCATGCTAAACCTATTATTGTTCATACAATTGAGCTTTTTGAAAATACACAAGAGATTGATGCTATTGTCGTTGTGGTCATTTCGAGTTGGATTGATTATATGAACGAATTGGTGGAAAAATTCAATCTTCATAAAGTAAAAGCAGTCGTACCTGGTGGAAAAACAGGGCAGTTGTCTATTTTTAACGGACTTGAGGCTGCCGAAAAAATTGCAAATGGGGAAGATTCTGTTGTTTTAATTCATGATGGTGTCAGGCCATTGATTACCAGTAAAGTAATTGTTGACAATATCGAATCCGTTAAGAAAAACGGCACGGCAATTACTACGGCACCAGCTAAAGAAACGGTTGTCCTCGTTGATGGAGAAAATCATGTATCAGAGGTTGTAGATAGAACACGCTCATTTACAGCGAAAGCACCTCAGAGCTTTAAACTCGCAGATATTTTAAGCGTTGAACGTAATGCGATTTCGGAAGGAATCACTGATGCGATTGATTCAAGTACTCTGATGGGAATGTATGGCCGCGATTTGACGATTGTTGAAGGACCTTATCAAAATATAAAGATTACCACGCCAGACGATTTTTATATGTTTAAAGCGCTTTGTGACGCACGAGAAATTTCACAAATTTATGAGATTTAATGATGATAAATTATAAACAAGCGGTTGTTCAAAAAGATTTAGCATTAATTGTTGGTCAAGCCAATATTAATTGGGAAAAATTACGGAATAAAACGGTACTGATTACGGGCGTTTCGGGGATGCTGGCGACTTATCTTGCTTACACATTAGTGTATCTCAATGAAACACAAACTTTCAATATCAAAATTATTGGTACGGCACGAAACATGGTCAAAGCTAAAGCAAAATTTGACGGTATTTTATCGGAACGGTTTATACTGCTTCAGCACGATGTGACAGAGCCTTTTAATTATGAGGGGACAGTTGATTACATTATTCATGCTGCAAGCTCTGCGAGCCCAAAGTTTATCATGGCAGACCCTGTTGGCATTATTAAAGCAAACACGATTGGAACAATCAATCTTCTTGAATTTGCTCGAAAGCAGCAAATTGAAAATTTCCTTTTTCTTTCTACGCGTGAAATTTACGGAAAAGCAATTTCAGCACATTTGACAGAAGAAGACTATGGTGGATTTGATATTCTTGCACCGCGGGCTTGTTACCCTGAGAGTAAACGAATGGCAGAAACGCTGCTTGAGAGTTACCATGTGCAGTATCATTTGCCATATATGATTGCACGAATCGCTCATTCTTATGGTCCAGGTATGGAACTTGGAAATGATGGACGAATCATGAATGATTTAATTTCAAATGTTGTCAGAAATGAAGATATTGTATTGAAATCTGACGGAAGCGCTGAGCGCGCCTTTTGTTATCTAGCGGATACAACGAGTGCCCTTTTCACAATTTTGCTGGATGGTGTATCGGCGAATGCCTATAACGTGGCCAACGAAGATGAGCCAATTACTATTCGAGACCTGTCGGAAAAGTTGGTCAAATTATTTCCTGAAAAAAATCTTTCGGTCAAATTTGATATCCCCAAGGCACAAAGTGCCGCCTACTCAAAAGATGGGCGTACCATCATGGAAATGCTAAAAATTGAAAAAATAGGTTGGAAACGGCTTGTCAAATTGGATGAAGGATTAAAAAGAACAGTAGAAAGTTTTAAATAAATGGTCAAAACAGCAGTCTTAATGGCGACTTACAATGGTGAGAAATTTTTGAAAAATCAGCTTGATTCAATTAAAAATCAAGAACTTCGACCAGATGTTGTCATTTTCCGAGATGACGGCTCATCTGACCAAACGGTCAAATTTCTTGAAAACTACATTTCAGAAAATAATCTCGAAAATTGGTTCATCAACGTCAACGAAAAAAATCTCGGCTGGCGTTTAAATTTCAGGCAGTTACTTATAGATTCGCAAGTATTTGACGTTGACTATGTGTTTTTTTCAGACCAAGATGACACATGGAATCTTGATAAAAATCGTCGTCAAATTGAAGTCATGGAAGAACACCCTTATATTGATTTGCTTAGCGGAGACATTGCAATAAAAAAGATTTCAGAGCAAGCTACTGTTCCTACTTATTTTCAGTTTTCGGACCAGACAAAAGAAATTTCAAAGTATCCTGCACGGTACAATTATCAGTCCTACCGTTCAGGCTGGACACTCGCCCTTAAAAATGAATATGTATCAGAGCTGCTAAAGTATTGGAAGCCAGAATATGCTGTAACTCATGATGTTATAGTTTCTGTTCTTGCTAGTCTTTTAGGTACAGGGTATAATTTAAATCAAGTTGTTGGTATACACATTCGTCATGCGGGAAATGCAAGTGGTAAAATGCCTGTGAATCTACATAGTACTAGACAAGTGAATATTGAAGAGTTGTATAAAGCTGTTGGATTTTATGATATTATGTATCATGTTTTAAAAGATAAAAATTCTTCTTATACCAAAATGATAAAAGAGTATTACGATTTCTCGCTTAAGCGCTATAATTTGGCAAGGGAAAATAAAAAGATTCCAGTATTTATTCAAATCATAAGAAACTGGAAATATTATGGTACGATGAGTAGTCGAATTAGGGATATCATTTTTTTATTTAAAAAATAATTTAAAGAAAGATGCAATGAAAAAAATAAATTTTGTTTTACCCGCTAATTATAATCGAGCTGTGGGAGGTTTTAAAATTGTTTATCAATATGCCAATGAGCTTGCTCATAGGGGGAATGAAGTAAGTATAACTTTTTTATTTAATATGCGTGGGAAAAGTTTTATTTTAACTGGTTTTGAAAAAACAATTAATTCAAAGCTTCTCACATATGTACAGCATAAAAATGAAGTGACATGGTTTAACTTAGACAAAAAAATTAAAATTTACTATGATTTAACACGCCCTCAGGATTTTCCAGATGCGGATGTTGTGATAGCTACGGCTGCTCCAACCACACACATTGTCTCAAAACTTTCAGAGTCGAAAGGAAAAAAATATTATTTTATACAGAACTTTGAAACATGGTTTTATAAAGGGAGCACAGAAAGGGTAAATGAGACTTATCGGCTTGGAATGACGAACATTGTCATCTCTCATGAACTGAGAGACAAAGTCTATAACGCAACAAATAAAGAGCCAGAATATCTTCCAAACTTCTATAATCATGAAGAATTTTTCTTAGAAAATCCGATAGCTCAAAGAAAAAATACTGTCAGCCTTATCAATCACATTCATGATGTAAAACGAACAAAGCTAGGTTTAGAAATTCTAGCCGAAGTAAAAAAAGAAATTCCTGATTTGACAGTCGAACTTTTTGGAGCCTATAAACCGATTACCGAGTTGGAAAGTTATGTTAACTTTACTTTTAATGCCAATTCAAAGCAGCTTAGAAAAGATATCTATGGTAAATCTAAAATTTATCTTCTGCCTAGTGTATTGGAAGGTTGGGTTTTGACGGGAATGGAAGCAATGGCGTCAGGAGCAACGGTAATATCTAGTCGAATCGGAGGCATTACTGATTATGCGAATGATGATAATAGTATTTTGATTACTCCAGACGATAAGGAAAGCTTCGTCACTGAGATTGTAAGAATTTTAAAAAATGATTCTTTAAGAATAAAATTAGCTGAAAGAGCTTTAAATGATGTACAACAATATGAAATTGGTTACTCTACAGATAAATTAGAAGAATTATTTTTAAGATAGAAAACGAAAGACGGGAAAAAATGACTAAACTTATTACAATATGGGACACATCCGTTGGAACGCTTAATGTTGGAGATGAAATTATTAATGAAGCAGTAAAAAGAGAACTGACTGAAATTTATAGAGACGGGCATCAATTTGTAACTGTTCCCACGCATGACATTATTGGGCGTCGAGGTAGATTGATGATTAAACAAAGTGAGGCCACCTTTGTAGCTGGAACAAATATTTTGTCATCTAAATATAAACTTTTTCGAATCAATGGTTGGAATTTAAAATTAAGAGATGCTTTTTTTGTAAAAGGAGCAGTCTTACTTGGAGCAGGCTGGCAAAATTATCAGGGAACCCCTTCTTTGTTAAACAAGTTCTTTTATAAACGTATTTTGAACAAAAAAATTCTACATTCTGTAAGAGACAATTACACTAAAGAAAAACTGGAAAGTATCGGTATTAACAATGTTGTGAATACGGGCTGTCCAACCCTCTGGAAATTGATACCTGAACATACCCAAAAAATTCCGCAGCAAAAGGGTAAGAAAGTCATCACAACAATCTCTGATTATAGTACAAATGAAAAAGCCAGAATGGCAGATGAAAAAATGCTAAAGACGCTTAAGGAAAACTATGAAGAAGTTTTCGTATGGCTGCAAGGTGCGTATGATGAAAATTACTTTGACTCACTTAATCCCGAACTTACAAAAAATATTGTAAAAATTCCCGGCTTACTTCAACGTTATGACCAGTTCTTGGAAGAAAATGAAGACGCTGATTTTGTTGGTACTCGGCTTCATGCAGGAATTCGTGCAATGCAAAAATGTAGGCGAGCAATCATTATCGGTATTGACAATCGTGCTATGGAAATGAAAAAAGATTATGGTCTTCCTGTTTTGGAAAGAGAAAACATTGATGCGTTGGCAGAATATATCAATACTCCTTTTGAAACAAAAATAGGTTTGGATTTTGATTTAATTCAAAAATGGAAAGCTCAATTTAAGCATGAATAAAGTCTCTCAAAGTAGGCAGATGATGATTAATTTGTCCGCTGCTCTTCTTATCTTCGTTGTCAATTTCTTAATTAATTTTGTCCTTACCCCTTTTATCGTAAATACTTTGGGAGAAGCGGCAAACGGTTTTATACAGATAGCAAATAATTTTATTTCTTACATAAGTATCGTTACGATTGCTCTGAATTCAATGTCTTCACGGTTTATCACGGTTTCTTTAGTAAATGACGAGAAAAAACGTGCGAATGAATTTTATTCCTCTACTTTTGCGGGAAATATTGTTTTGCTAGCTATCGTATCTATTCCAGTTATTGTGGGAATTGCTTATCTACAGCATTTTATTCGCATTCCAATCTCTTTAATAGGGCAGGTTAAATTTTTATTTTCTCTGATTTTTGTTAGTTATTTACTGTCAACAGCCACTCCTGTTTGGAGTGTTGCTACTTTTGTGACCAATAAAGTTTATCTTCAATCTATTGGAACGATGATATCTACAATCGGACGGGCGCTGATTATTCTTGCGCTTTTTGGAATGTTTCACCCGCAAATATGGTATCTTGGAATAGCAGCTGTCGTTTCTACGATTGCTTTGCAGATGTGGCAATACCATTGTAAAGTTAAGGAATTGAACGAGTTGACCGTTCGGGCTTCGGATATTCATTGGAGCAGAATTAAAGAATTGCTATCAAGCGGAGTTTGGAATTCAATTAGTCAACTGGGAAGTCTGCTTTTTGGAGGCTTGGATTTACTTCTAGCAAATATATTTATTAGTTATAACGTAATGGGAATGATTTCAATCGCACAAATCGTCCCCAATTTTTTAGGAGGGCTGCAGAGCACAATCAATAATGTATTTACTCCTAATATGACTATTTTTTATGCTAAAGGAAAAATCAAAGAATTAGTTACAGAGATTTATAATGCGGGAAAAATAGAGATAGCATTGTTGGGCATCCCTTTTGCAGTGATTGTAGTTTTTGGTAAAGAATTCTTCACGCTTTGGATGCCTCACCATGACAGTGCCTTTCTTCAAGAGCTTTCCTTACTCTATACTTTAGGATTTCTTTTGATGGTCGGGATAATGCCCCTCTGGAATATATTTGTAATCGTGAATAAGACAAAATCAAATTCTAATACGGTTATCATTAGTGGAGCAATAAGTGCGATTGTTACGATTGGAGCGCTACGATTTACTAATTGGGGGGCTTTAGCGATTTGCGGCATAGGTTCGGTCATTGCTATTTTAAGAAATCTTCTCTTTGTTGTTCCCTATTCGGCAAAATATTTGGGCCTTAAATGGACGACTTTTTTCCCGTTAGTTGGTTATACTATTTTAAATTTTGCAGTTGAGTTTGTGTTAGGGAATGTTTTAAAACAATTTATGCCTGTTCACAGCTGGGGAACTTTATTGTTGACATCTATTGTTTTTTCTATTTTAAGCTTATTATTCAGTTTTGTTGTTATTCTGAACAGACGAGAAAAGAAGATACTGCTTACAAAAATCAAACAAGCTATCCATTAAGGAGTTCTTATGAAAAATATTATTGTTTTAATGTATAATTTTCCACCAATTGGTGCAGGACGCGGAATTGCTTGGACTTATTTTTGTAATGAATTGTCAAAAAAATATAAGCTTACGGTTTTTACGATTTCTCCTAGTGAATACGACCCTTTTTATAATGCAGACAAATATAAATTAATTTCTGAAAATTATCAAGTCATCAGGACTAATGCAGGACCAGTTTACCAAAGAAATGTTGAAAATTGGAAAAGAAAAGCATCAACTTCAAAGTCAAAAAAGAACGAGCAGCCTTCTTCCAATTCCAAACAAATTATCAGTAAATTAATCAATAAAGCTAGAAAAAACTTGATTTTTCCTGATAGCACAAAATTTTGGAATAAATTCTTGGGCGAAGCCGTTTTACAATTTGGTCAGACTCAAAAAGTTGACCTTATCATTTCTGTAGGGCAGCCGTTTTCTACACATATTTTGGCGACAAAAGTGCGTAAAAAATTAGGAAGTAAGCTGATTTTAGATTATGGAGACCCGTGGTCATTTAATCCATCGGCGGAAACTATTCCCAGCGAGCGCAGGTGGTTGGACAGGCTAGTTGAAAAGCAAGTCTTGAAACAATCAAACTACGTTACAGTAACGACCCAAAGTACACGGAATGCATTTGAAGATAATTTTCCTTTTGTCAGGGATAATATTGAGGTGGTAACACAAGGGGTTGATAGTTCACAATTTTTTGATGGGAAAAATGTTGTGCATGATAAAGATGAGATTACTTTATTTTATGCTGGAACTTTCTATAAGGACATCAGGAATCCGAAACCATTATTTGAAGCATTATATGGTCTGACAGATATTTTACAAGGAAAAAAAGTAAAAATTATTATTGCCGGAAAAATGGAAGATTACGTTTTAAAAATGGCGGAACCATTTACTGAAAATCAGAATGCTGATATTCAGGTTGAAATGCTAGGAAATATTTCCTTTGATGAAGTTGCAAATTATCAAAAAAAAGCGGATGCGCTCCTCTTCTTTGGAAATTATGGCGGTGTTCAGGTACCGGGGAAATTATTTGAATATCTCGCAACTGACCGTCCGATATTTGCTATCATTCCATCAGGAGACGAATCTGAACGTTTACTAAATTCATATTCAAGAGGAATTACGGTCGATTATGATACTGAACAAATCAAAAAAGAGTTTGTAAACTTTTTGACGAGTGTAGAAAATGGAACCTATGACCAATTAGAACCTGTTTTGGATTACGATTGGACAGTTCTGTCAAATCAATATCTGAATATTGTCAAAAAGGTTTTGGGAGATGCAGAAGAAGGGAAAGCATGAAAAAAATAAAAGTAATGACTGTTTTTGGAACGCGACCAGAGGCAATAAAAATGGCTCCGCTCATTAAAGCACTACAGAATGATGAAGTATTTGAGCCGATTATTACGGTCACCGCACAGCACCGTCAAATGCTTGACCAGGTATTAGAAATTTTTGACCTTCATCCAGATTACGATTTGGACATCATGAAGAACGGACAAACCCTGACGGATATCACAAGTAGAGTACTTCTAAAACTTGATGCAGTACTCACGGAAACTCAGCCGGACATCATTCTCGTTCATGGTGATACTACCACAACATTGGCGGCAGGGCTTTCAGCATTCTACCATCAAATTAAAATTGGTCATGTGGAAGCAGGACTTCGTACTTGGAACAAACTTTCACCTTTTCCTGAAGAGATGAACCGTCAGGTAACTGATATTCTTGCTGACCTTTATTTTGCGCCTACTCAAAGAAGCAAAGAAAATCTTCTGCGTGAAAACCATCCGGAAAATTCAATTTTTGTAACGGGAAATACAGCGATTGACGCATTGAAATATACTATTTCTGATGAATATTCTAATGAGTTGTTAGATAGTATTAAAGATAAAAAAATAATTTTAGTAACAATGCATCGTCGTGAAAATTTGGGACAACCGATGACAAACGTGTTCAAAGCAATCAACCAGCTTGTTGAAAAGAATGATGAGATTGAAGTAGTTTTCCCTATTCATAAAAATCCCAAAGTCAGACAAAATGCGAATGATACATTGATTAAATCAGAGCGGATTCACATTATTGAGCCGTTAGATGCTGTTGATTTTCAGAATTTTGCTAAACGGAGTTATCTGATTATGACCGATTCTGGGGGTGTTCAAGAAGAGGCACCTTCTCTAGGCATTCCTGTACTCGTATTAAGAGATACAACGGAACGTCCTGAAGGAATTGATGCAGGGACACTAAAATTAGTGGGAACAGATAAAAGTGTTGTCTTTGAAGCCGCTCAATTACTTTTGGAAAATAAATCTGAATATAATAGAATGAGCCATGCATCAAATCCATACGGAGATGGAACAGCAAGTGAACAAATTCTTGAAATCATCAAAAATTATTTTAAAGATTAACAATCAATCAATAAATTTTTCAATTAAAGAAAGTGCTATTCTAAAAAGTAGTAGAGGAGCAAAATAAAATGGACCTATTGGAGCAAAAGAAAAAATTTCCTGAAAAAACTCTGATAAAAAACATTCATAAAATTTATTTGACTTTAGCCTTGCTTCTTGGAGCTCTACTGGCTATTGGTATGCCATTTTTTAATGAACCCGATGGGCAATATCATTACATTGTATCAAGTCAAATTGCAGGTTTGACAACAAACCTTTCGCACTATGGAGAGCAAACGATTGGTACAGGAGTTGATGGGCAAGTTCCCTTTTATCAAGATAACACTCGTTTCGAAGAATACTATCTTCAAAAAATTGAAGTGATGCCTAATAGCAAGCTTCCCAGAGCAACAGAGTTACCTTCTGTTTTTAGCTATAATTATGTAGGACATCTTATTCCCGCCATCGGAGTGTGGTTGGGTTATCATGTTTATCCGTCACTAGGAGTTATGATTACAGTAGCTCGTTTATTTAGTGTATTTGTTTGTAGTATTGCTATGTTTTTCATAATAAAACGAGTAAAAAAAGGAAAATTATTGTTTGCAGCAGTAATGCTTAGTCCAGTTGCTATGAACAGTTTTGCAAGTTTATCTTATGATGCGATTAATTTTGTTTGGGTGGCCATGCTAGTTGCTGTCGCAATTAATTTTATTCTGGATGAAAAAATTAAAATTTGGCGAATTTTACAAATTTTGGTTATGTCGGGCTTGACGGTAATTTGGGCAAAAACGAATTTCATTATTGTCATTCCAGTCTTTTTGCTTATTTTCATCGGAAAGCTAGTTGGTAGTAAGAAAGAGAGAAAGTCACGTATTTATGGGCGTACCTTAGCGCTGCAAAGAACTTTTAAAAGCAAATATCGACCTGAAAAAAATCGTCTTTTACTTTTCATTCTTGTATTTTTAGCCGTTATAGCAGCTGTCGCAGCTTTGATTATTCTCGGAGCCCGCTATGGTGGGGGACTTAAGGTAATTAGTCTTTTTCTTACCACATTCACATATAGGCATAATGGAATCAGTGTGGCTGTTATTAGTCAGTCTCTTCTTGCTCAGCCATATCCGGAAATCAATTTTGTTCCTTTGTGGTTATCAGCAGTTTGGCTTGTGTTAATAGTTATCGTAACGCTTTCTGAAGAAAAATATGTTGAATCAAAATTTATAAGTTATGGAACCTTAGTTTTATTTATCTTGGCAGTAATTGCTGTATATTATGGCTTTTTATCAACAGCAGCTGGAAATGGTTATATATCAGGGGTTCAAGGAAGATACTTTACTCCATTACTCTTACTCTTTTCGATTATCTCAGGGCACAAGAGTTTCAAATTGAAACTTCATTCCTATAAAACAGTGGTTATTGCTTTAATCGTGATTGCTGTTGGTTCTAATGTTTTATTATTAGTAGATACCTTGCAAGCTATTCTTTAAGATAGAAACCTGATGAAAAATTTCAAATCATTGTTATTCATTATTTTGATATGTTAGAATAAATAAGAGAGTATATCAATATGTAAGAAATTAGGAATAAGGACACATAATGTTTAAATTAAAAAACAAAAAGAATTTTATAAAACTGCTGGCATTTGTTTTGCTTGCTGTTATAATAGGTTATTCCAGAAGTATTTTTTATGCAGCTTCCGACAGTAGCAAAAGCGCCTTGGTAACTTTTACTGTGAAAGTTGTATCTGGGGGGAACCCAGTAAGTAAGGCTACAATAAATCATGTGAATCTCCAAAAAGCCTATTTGAACATAGAACAAGGGAATATAAGTTCAGAAATTACTAAATCAGCTTCTTGGTACACATTAACTAATGGTGCTTCTAACACAGATTCAGTTCAACTTGCTAATGGTCTGTCATTGGGAAAAGGGATTCCGCATAACGATAGTGAAACCAGACAAATTATACAATTTTTGTTTGCAAAAGATGATGATTTATTACAGCTATTGAACGGTAACTCCCCTTCATACAGGTGGCTACTCACTTTACCAGCTTTTCATGCGCCTAACAATGAAGGCTCTCCTTATACGGATGCCAACGGTCAAGTGGTGGATAGCATGGGTCAAGGCATTACAGCAATTATAAAAGACCAGCAGTTGTTGGAACTCGTTGATGTTACTCCAGAGCTGAAAAATTTGACTTTGGATTTGGACCAAGTGGCAAATAGTGGGGTGACCATTAATATTACAAACCCTGATAAAAGTGTTCAAAATAGTAGTCAATATGCCGTAGAGTACGGACAAGAAATTGATTACCAAATTGTATTTAAGAAAAATTATGTCCAATCAAATACGAATGTTCAACTTTATCCGTCTACCAATCTTGTTATTGACAGTATCTCGGTTCCTAATCAAAAGTATGAAATGGCAACAGACCCGTTTTCATCTTCATACTATCCGGGAATAAATGTTGATGCCAATAACATTTCAGCAGAATTGCCTGATATCCAAAACGCAATTGGACAGAGCTTATTAACGGGGTGGATTTATAACTACCAGTTAACGATACCTGCTTCTAGTGAAGATGTCACTGTAGATGTGAAAGCTCACATTACACCAAGTGTTACTTTGACAGGAACAGTCGCAGCGCAACTCAATAAATACAATGTTAGTGTTCCAGTAAATGCTTATCAAAATCAAGATGCTGCTTTTAACATTATTGTTCAGGCCGAAAATTCTTTGGGGTCAATTAATACTAATTCCCAGAGTGTAGTTTCAACGGGAATAAACTTTGCAATGGTTGATGGAAAGAAGGATAAATTTGTACAGGGGGCTCAATATGTTTTAGGGAAAGTTTCCCAAGGTCAGAAGTTTTTATACTCTCCTATACAGGGTTGGATTGCGGTTGGAAATGATTTGAGTAATATCAATCCAGAAAATTATTGGGTACTTAGTGGAAATAGTCAGTACATCATGGGGGCGAACATCGTTAACCCTATTCCTCTTAATACATCGGATTGGAATTTTAATGCTGAAAAGCAAACTCAAACCAATCAGTCTCTGATTCAGATTCGTGGGTTGGGTCAGGGGGAAAAATATTTCTTGTATGAAGTTACCGCACCCAAGGGATATTCGCGTGATACGGATATTCACTATTTTTCAGTATTTTATAAGCCAGAGCAAAATCAGCCACAAAATGGAACGACAACTACTCCTCCTACGGCTGAAACGTCAGTTGGTTATGCAGAAAATCAAATTTACACATTAAATCATTTAATTCCTGATTATTCAGCTGGTACACAAGAATATAATGCAATTTCAGTTACTTCTGGGAAAGTTACAAATGGTAATCCGACAACAAAAATCATTTTGTATTTAGGGCTCATTATACTTGCGATTATTGTGATTGGGATTTTATTGATTATTGTTTTTTGATGAATCTTTGGGAATTTCACGGTAGTTGCTTCTCTTGCTTTATAGTGAGTCATTTAAAAACCTCCACCATTTACGGTAGAGGTTTTATTTTTTAGTTTGAATAGAGTGCAATTCCTTCATTGCGCCAACCAGCTTTCACAAGTTGAGATTGCTCGTAAGAACTGACAGTATAATTATGTTTTCCATTGTTCGGATTGTAAGCACGATAGACAGGAATGTTGCCTCCTGAGTAGAAACTGATTCCTTCGTAGCGCCAGCCTACTTTTACGAGGCTATCTCTTTCATAGGTACTTGAAGTGTAGAAATGGTAGCCTGCATTTGGGTTATATAGCCGGTAGATGGGAGCCGCATTTGTTGAGGTCGGAGCATACCAGCCAATTCCCTCAAGCGTCCAACCCGCAATTTTAAGTTGTTGAGCTTCATAACTGCTTTCTGTGTAAAAATGCTCACCATTATTTGGATTGTAAACACGATAAACTGGAACTTTATTTAATGCTGTTGGGGTGAACGTATTATTATAATCAATAGAGACATCTAAAGCATGGTTTTGGAGATTGTTTGTCCCTTGGAAATACATTTGGCTGGAATATTGCCAAGCGCCAAACGTTGAGTTGGAAGTATTGGAGTCTGCCCAACCATTTTTAGACGAAGTTGTGGGGTTAGATGTGGGGGTCCCTAATGGATACTGTGCTACCCAGAGATTTCTGGTACCCAGGGTTTGGGAGTTGAGTGTATTCACAGTACTGCTGTTTGGCTGAGTAGTACTAATCCAACCTTTGGAGGCGTAGTAACGAACATTTGAAAATCCACTAGCCTGCAGTGTCTTTTGAAATACTTGAGAAACAGCTGTCCAATTGTAGGCCTTAGAGGGATATTCAGCATCCTCAATCATCACTAAATTCTGAGGAATTGCTAGGGACTTGGCGACTTTTACAAAATAGGCCGCTTCATATTGTATTTGAGTTGGGTCGTCAACGAAATGATAAAATGCAGTGTTAAGACCTGCTGCTGTTGCCATTTGAAGCTGGCTTTTGGCATAGGGGTTGGTATAATTTTGACCCTCTGTGAGTTTTATGACAATTGTTTTTACACCGTCTTTTTTGAGTTGATTAAAATCGGCTTGTGTCATCCAACTTTGGTAGCTGGCAATATCAACTGTATCTTTTCGAGGTAAAGTACTATCAGTAGAAGTCAGATTAATGGGATTTGGGAGGATTGCAGCGGCAGTTGTCGCAGTAGTAGTTGTTTCCAAGCGGATGCTGCTATTTGAAGTGGATTGTTCCTGATTTTGTTTTGTAAATGTACCCATAGAATAATTTGATTGTCCAGAGACGTCTTGAGCATGAACTTGTACAGCTATTAAGCTTATAGGGAGAAGGATATCAATTAAAAGTAATTTTTTTAATTTCATTTATTTTCGGTTTCCATCCATTTCTTGTTATTTCTTTGAAAACTAACTTCTTTATTCTTTATATTGTAAAATTTTTTGCTAAAAAATGCAAATATAGCACCAAAAAGCTCCCAGATTTTACTTTGGGAGCCTTTCTTAGTTAGTAGGATTTCCATGCTGTTCCTTCGTTTTTCCAGCCTAATTTGATGAGGCTGTTTTGTTCGTAAGAATTGAGCGTGTAATTGTGCATGCCGTTGTTGGGATTGTAGGCACGATAGACAGGCTTTGTGCCGCCTGTGTAAAAACTGATGCCTTCATAGTTCCAGCCTTTTTTTACAAGCTCATCTTTTTCATAGGTGCTCATGGTGTAGAAATGATAGCCGCCATTTTTGTTGTAAAGCCGATGAACGCCTCCAGTTTTAGTCGTTGCTGACTGCCAGCCGATACCTTCATAACGCCAGCCCGCTTTTTGAAGCTGAGTTACTTCATAATAACTCATCGTATAAAAATGTTCGCCGCTGTTGTGATTATACATACGATAGACGTCATTGCTTGCAGCTGTTTGGAAAATATTGTTGTAATCAATCGAGGTATCAATCGGTTTTTTCTGGCTAGTATTTGCGAAATACATTTGACTGCTGTATTGCCATGCACCATATTGAGTGTTCTGAAGATTGCTGTTACTTGGTTTACCATAGAGGTATTGAGCAATCCAGAAATTTTTTGCACCAAAGGTGGCGGGTTTCAAAGTGCCATTTTCAGCCCAGCTTTTTGAGGTATAATAACGGATTTGGTCGTATCCTTGATTTTTGAGCTGTTGCGTGAAATTTTGACTGGCTTGGTTCCAGACGCTCGCGGCTGTTGGAGTGTATTCGGCATCTTCAATCATAACGGTTTTTGGATTGATACCGAGGCGTTTGGCTTCTTGGGCATAATAATTTGCTTCAGCGATGGCATGGTTGTTGGCTGTTGTTTGATTTGAGGTGCTTCCGAAAATTGCGAAGTGATAGGTGGCGATGTTCAGTCCTGCGTTGCGTGCCATTCGGATATGGCTTTCAGCATAAGGGTTCTTATAATAGGTACCTTCTGTGAGCTTGATGACTGCGGTTTTTACGCCTTGCGCTTTGAGCTGATTAAAGTCGGCTTGGGTCATCCAACTTTGGTAACTGGCAAGGTCAACAGCATCTTTTCGAGGGAGACTACTATCACTAGAATTAAGGTCTGACGGGGCATTTGCTCTCTCTGTGCTGACATTGTAGTAGCCCATTGGGTGATTATTTTGCTCAATTTCAGTTTTGACAATTTCGTCAGCATTGACGGTGGAAAAGGTAACGGCGGTCAAAGCAAAAGAGCTTACGAGAATTATTTTTTTAAAGTTCATTGATTTTCCTTAATCTAAATTTAATTTTTTAATGATATCCTCATTTTAACAAATTTGAGATAAAGTTCAAAATGATTTGACAATATTGTTAGCGATTCTGACTGTTGAAAAAGGCTTGAAAACGTGGTAGAATAGTGAAAATAAAAAAGGCGCATGAGCGCCGTTTGCTGTAAATGGAAGGACGAAAACCAATGTCGAACTGGGAAACGAAGTTTTTGAAAAAGGGATTTACTTTTGATGATGTGCTGCTGATTCCGGCAGAGAGCCATGTGCTGCCTAATGAGGTCAGTATGAAGACGCAACTTGCGAAGAATTTGACTTTGAATGTTCCTATTATTTCGGCGGCAATGGATACCGTAACAGATAGCAAAATGGCGATTGCAATGGCGCGCCAAGGCGGTCTGGGTGTGGTTCATAAAAATATGTCAATTGAGCAGCAAGCAGAAGAAGTTCATAAGGTAAAACGTTCAGAATCTGGTGTTATTACTGACCCCTTTTTCCTGACACCTGAACATAAGATTGAAGAAGCTGAAAATCTGATGGCAACTTATCGGATTTCTGGTGTGCCGATTGTTGAAACGCTGGAAAATCGTAAATTGGTCGGTATTTTGACGAATCGTGATTTGCGTTTTGTGAGCGACTACGACCAGCAGATTAAAAATGTGATGACTTCTGAAGAGTTGGTGACGGCGCCAGTCGGCACGACTTTGGATGATGCAGCAGCGATTTTACAACAACATAAGATTGAAAAATTGCCTTTGGTGGATGCTGACGGAAAACTCGCTGGCTTGATTACGATTAAAGATATTGAGCGTGTGATTGAATTTCCCAATGCTGCGAAAGATGCAAAGGGACGGCTCCTTGTGGCAGCTGCTGTCGGTGTGACTTCTGATACATTTGATCGGGCTGAAGCTTTGTTCAAGGCGGGAGCTGATGCGATTGTGATTGATACGGCGCATGGTCATTCGGCTGGCGTTTTGCGTAAGATTGCGCAGATTCGCGAGCATTTTCCTGATAAGACGCTGATTGCAGGAAATATTGCAACGGCTGAAGGCGCTCGTGCTTTGTTTGAGGCGGGGGTTGATGTCGTGAAAGTCGGAATTGGTCCTGGTTCGATTTGTACGACACGTGTCGTGGCTGGTGTTGGTGTACCGCAGATTACCGCGATTTATGATGCGGCTGGTGTGGCGCGTGAGTATGGTAAGACCATTATTGCTGACGGCGGGATTAAATATTCAGGCGATATCGTCAAGGCACTAGCGGCTGGTGGAGATGCAGTGATGCTGGGCTCAATGCTTGCAGGGACAGATGAGGCACCGGGTGAGACGGAGATTTTCCAAGGACGGAAATTCAAGACTTATCGTGGCATGGGCTCACTTGCCGCGATGAAAGAAGGCTCAAAAGACCGTTACTTCCAAGGTGGTGTCAATGAAGCAAATAAGCTTGTGCCAGAGGGTATTGAAGGACGTGTCGCCTATAAAGGCAGCGCATCTGATATTGTTTTCCAAATGTTAGGTGGTCTGAAAGCGGGAATGGGCTATACTGGTGCAGGTACGGTTTTGGAATTGCATGAGAAAGCGCAATTTATTGAGATGTCTGGTGCTGGCTTGAAAGAAAGCCATCCGCACGATGTCCAGATTACGAAAGAAGCGCCGAATTATTCAGCCTTATAAACAAAAATAGAATTTGACAGATTTGTCAGATAAAAATCAGCTTATAAATAAGGTAAGCTGATTTTTTTGTATCTTGTAAAAATGTTACGATAGTGATATAATGTGCTCAAATATGAAATTTTTAGGAGCATCAAAAATGAAAAAGGCGATTTTAGCACTTTCGGGTATTGTGGCCTTGTTTTTGCTTGCGGCTTGTGGAGATTCGGCTGCTGTAAAAAATCAGTTTTCCTCATCTTCATCAAATGATAAAACAGGATTATCCATTAGTACAAGCGTGGAAACTGGAAAAGATTATTTGGAATCGCACACGGGAACACGGCAAAATAATTCGGGTTACAACAATGAATTTTACACAGATTTCATTGCGCCTTATTGGCAACTTCCTAAAGGCGAACCAACGGACAATGTTATTGGTTTTACCAAAGATAGTATTTATGCAACGGAATTACTGATGTTTTTGACGAATAATTCTAGCATGAAAGTCAACGGTAAAGCCGTCTCGATGAATGTTCCTAAGACAACAGAAAAAGCGATGGATACAGCTCTTAAGCAGTTGGGGGCAAACACTAAATATTTGGAAACTGGACAAATTTCTAACAATTACCTAGCGGTAGCTTTTTTTGCAACGAAGCCTGCTAAAAAGCCGACCGAAATACTTGTTTTTCAAGATACGGATTTTGGTGGAACAGACCTTTCTAGGCTTGATTTTGTTAAGTCTGTTGTTGTGAACTGATGGATTTTTATCGGGTAGAGTAAAATTTCGAGATGAATCACCTTTGCAAAGAAGATTGGGGTGCGAACAGGGGACTGACGGTTTTGTCAGTGCTTTTTGCGTAAAAAAATTCTCCCGAAAAAGCCGATGAAATATGATATAATGAGATATGATTGAAAATGAAAAAGATGAGCTTATCCGATGCATCGGCTGTGG
>JAJXWC010000163.1 GCA_021781855.1 Bacillota bacterium
ATTTAGTTTGGCCTGTCCAAAATTTGTGCCGATTGTGGAATCCAATGAAATGAATTCCAGTATTGCAGCAAAAGTGGTTGAAGAAAGCTTGCAGCCGCTTGTGGGTAAAGTTGACACGCTGATTTTGGGTTGTACACATTATCCGCTGCTTCGCCCACTCATACAAAAAGTCATGGGTTCAGATGTAAAACTTATTGACAGTGGTGCTGAAACAGTACGGGATATTTCCGTTTTGCTTAATTATTTTTTGATTAACGGTGAGGAACGGGAGAAACTCAATCATGAATTTTATACCACCGCAGGCGTGGAGACTTTCCGGGAAATCGCTGAAAATTGGCTCGGAATTGGACATATCAAAGTCATGCATGCAGAAATTGAAGGAAAAAAATGAGTGAAATTATTGAGTATAAACAGGATGGTGACTGGCTGCTTGCACAATGGGGGCGGGTTTCTGGGGCACAGTATTTTGACCAGAGTGATTATCAAAACCACGGCATTCATCTCATACAAAATTTAGAATATTTGATTGGATTAATTTGCCCTATAGAAGATGGGAAAATGTTAAATGTGGCAGTCATTCGCGTTGAGAATTGGGCGAAACTGATTCAATTTTTGGTTGCTGAAGTCAATAAAAAATTGACAAAAAACTTAAAAGTTGAAGAAAAATCAAATGTCATTTTTGTCTTTGAGGGAGAAGAAATCATCTGGACAATGGTCTCTAGCAAAAATAATCGCAAAACGCTGTTAATCGCAACTCGAAATGAAGGAAAAACGCATGAATTCAAAGCTCTATTCGCTGGCTTTGGTTATGAAATAAAGAATTTGAATGACTTTCCTCAGCTTCCAGAAATTGAAGAAACAGGAAGTACTTTTGAAGAAAATGCTCGGTTAAAGGCAGAACAAATTTCAAAAATCACTGGAGAAATTGTCGTTGGTGATGATTCTGGACTGTGTGTTGATTTGCTTGGCGGATTGCCTGGTGTTTGGAGCCATCGCTTTGCAGGAGAAAATCCGACGGATGCAGAAAATGTTGCAAAACTTTTGCATGAACTTGCGTCAACGGAAATAAGTCCTGAACGTCGAACTGCACATTTTCATACAACACTTGTTGCCGCTAGACCACACCATGACAGCCTTGTTGTTGAAGCGGACTGGAATGGATTTATTGCCAATCGTCCGCAAGGACAAAATGGTTTTGGCTATGACCCGATTTTTTTAGTTGGTTCTGGCGATAGAACTGCTGCAGAATTGACTGCCGCAGAAAAAAATGAACAGTCTCATCGTGGGCAAGCATTAAAAAAATTAATGAAAGCCCTACCTGATTGGTTAGAAAATTAAATATTCATATTCAAAAATTGAGTTTGGCGCTTATCTTCTAGGAAATACGAAGTCGAACATAGCATAGTCGTTGGTGCTTTATGGTATGTTCGGCTAGTCGAGCTCATATCTTGAAAGGAGAACTAATGTTTATTGTGATGTCAGATTCACACTATGACCGTGAAGTTGTATCCCAGATAAAGACTAAATATCAAGATACGGCTTCGGCAATTTTTCATTGCGGTGATTCGGAATTGGCAAGTGATGATGAAATTTGGCAAGGAATAATAGTTGTTGCGGGGAATTGTGATTATGACAACGGTTATCAAGATTTTCAACTGAGTAATGTTGAAGGTAAGAAAGTTTTAATCACACATGGTCATCTTTTTTCTGTAGGTTATGGGCTTGATAAATACTCCTATTTTGCTGAGGAAAAAGGGGCTGATATTGCGCTTTTTGGGCATATTCACAGACCAGTTGCTCAAAAAATTAATGGTATTCTCTATCTTAATCCTGGCTCAGTTGCGCAGCCGCGCGGTGATTTTGATATTAAAATGTATGCTGTCGTTGAAATTAAAGGTAATCATTATCACATTTCCTACCGTGATTTGAAGCATCAGCCTATTCCAGAATTACAGATTGACCTATAAGTTATGGAGCAAGGAAAACGATGATTGATAAAAATATTGAAACGTTTATTTTAGAACGAAGTGATACGTTTCTCAAAGCAGCAGATGATGTTGCTGTTTTGTATGAAGACCACAATATTGCTCATGCCAAACTTCTATTGAGTCAGTACAAATATACACGTGTTCCTGTGGTAAATAAGGACAAGGAGTATGTAGGAGTTTTGGGACTTAATGAAATCGTAGACTTCGAAATGGAACATGATTTTTTCTACGAAAAATCGCAGAAAACACCAATTTCAGAAATCGTCAATACAAGCGTTGCAACGGTGCAAAAATCTTATCAGCTTGAAGAAGTGATGCATTTGCTTGTTAAGGAGCCTTTTATTCCTGTTCTGAACCATAAAAAATTTGTTGGCATCATTGTTCGGCAAGAAATTCTGAAAGCATTTAATGCCTTTGTGCATGATTTTACAAAATACTATGACATTAGCAAACGAAATTGAAGGCTTTTTAGCCAGTAAACATTTTTCCGAGAACACAAAATCAAATTATACTTATGATTTGACGAATTTTCATGCCTTTTTTAAAAATCGGAAATTAACAGCAAATGGTTTGGAGCTTTACAAATCATCTTTAGGCAACCATTCTATTGCAGCTCAAAAACGTAAGATTTCGAGTACAAACCAATATCTACTTTACCTTTATAATGCAGGAAGTCTGGAGCGCTTTTATAAGATTCAGCAAGTGCAGAGCACAGGAAAAAAAGAAGAAAATCGTTTGAATCCATATTTTAAAGAATTTCCAGAATTTTATCTCCCGCTCAATTCGCTAGGACAATTTTTGGCACTCCTGATTTTAGAATTTGGTCTTAATTTTTCGGAGATTCAGCAGCTTAAATGGAAAAATTTTGACTGGAATTTCAAGATTTTGACCGTTGAGAAAAATGGGATGAAGCGTATTTTACCTATTCGTGAAAAATTTGCACTTCGCGTTAAAGGAATAACGAATGCAGACGAACTATTCAGCAAATCTC
Organism: Bacillota bacterium; assembly: GCA_021781855.1. Taxonomy (GTDB): domain Bacteria; phylum Bacillota; class Bacilli; order Lactobacillales; family Streptococcaceae; genus Lactococcus. The sequence continues at coordinate 2,980 of JAJXWC010000163.1, forward strand.
GCCAATTTCTTTACATTGAGTTGAAAAAATTTACACCAATTTCCTCAAAAGAAATTCGTGAACAGTATATTTTGAGACAAATCCGCTCTGGAAAAACAATTTATGAGTTGGCAGGATTGCTTGGCTTAACCACAGTTGTTACTCTGGAAAAATACTATCGGTAAGTACTGAAGCGAGTATTTTATCTCAGCAGTGCATGTTATCTACGCATTTCGTGCTACGCTGTCAATGCTCGCTACGCCACTAAAGTGGCTAGTCGCAATCACAATTTCCCCGCCTCTCAAGTAGGCGGTAGTAAGCTTTGAATTTTGCTTGACTGCCCTAGGTTCAGCCACTTTGCGATTGCAACTAACTACTTTATGAGCATCAACAGTGTAGTGAGAACGCATGGAGATAGCGGCTAGACTTCTGACCACTTCGCCTTGTGGCTTTAGCCGATTGCGATTTGAACTTCCGACTTTAGTCGGTTAGTGGAATCGAACAGTACGATGTACTGCTAAGGTTGTAGACAGAGAGCGAAGCTCTCATCTTTCGTAGTATGCTGTTAAGGTGACGAAGTGGAGATAGAGCGAATGGATAGCGTAGATGGACAGAGTGACCTCATATCGTAGATGTTAAGCAGACTGTGCTTTACAGGTCGCTTAGTTTTTTCACCTAGAGGTTGTGCCCTAAACTTGGTAAGAGTCGGAATCCTACCAAGTAAGCTTTTGTTTCATCAGTGAGTTCTTTTTCTCAAGCGAAAAGTTTGAAAAAATTAATCGAATTCAAAATTTCTGGGATTTGGGAGGCGGTCATAAGATGATTGAAGAAATAAAAATAAAAATTAATGACTTTGAAGGTCCACTAGACTTGCTGCTTCATCTCGTCAGTAAATATCAAATGGATGTGTTTCAAGTTCCGCTGGTACCTGTTATTGAGCAGTATTTGGCCTATTTGCATGCAATGCAGACTCTGGAACTTGAGTTTGCAGGGGAATATATGCTTATGGCGAGTCAGTTGATGCTGATTAAATCACGACGGCTTTTACCAGTGGTGCAAGAAGAATTTGAAGAAGATACAGCACAATTAGAGCATGATTTATTGGCGCAAATTGATGAATATCGTAAATATAAGCTCTTATCGCAAGATTTAGCTGACTTGCACGATGAGCGTAGCCATTTTTATTCAAAATCTAAGACGGAAATTATCACAGAAGAAATGATGTTGATGAAAGACCGTTCAACGATAGATTTGTTTCTTGCTTTTAATAAAGTCTTGGAAATTCATAAACAAAAAACACAAGATGCAAATACTTTAATAGAAGGCGAAAAATATACGATTGCAGATAAAATCTTGGACTTATTACATAAATTTGAAGCTCAAAAATTATGTAAATTCACGGATTTATTCTCAAAAAAAGCGGGAAAATCAGAACTTTTGACCACTTTTCTCGCAATTTTAGAATTGATTAAAAATCATCAAATCAGTTTCACACAAGAAACACTTTTCGGCGAGATTATTCTGCAAAAAGAAGAAGGAGGCGAAATTGAATAAAACAGCGACCTGTGAGCTCCTACTTTTTGTTTCAGGGGAAGACGGGCTGTCTTTGACAGAATTATCCGGTTTGACAGAATTGTCAAAACAGGCTTGTCAGCAGCAAATTGAGCATTTACGAGAAAAATATCAATCTGACGAAGAATCGGCATTGACAATTATCGAAACTGCTGGCAAGTATAAAATGGCGACCAAAGAAACATTTGCGGATTTACTCAAAAATTATGCAAAAACACCACTTAATCAATCTTTGTCAAAATCAGCTTTGGAAGTTCTATCAATCGTTGCTTACAAACAACCGATTACACGGCTGGAAATAGACCTTTTGCGCGGAGTAAATTCATCAGGTGTCATTGCAACTTTGCGCGCCTTTGACCTGATTGAAAAGAAGGGTGAATTGGAAGCTCCTGGACGGCCAAGTTTGTATGGCACAACAGAGTTTTTCCTTGATTATATTGGGATTAACGATTTGACCGATTTGCCAGAAATTGACGAGACAGAATTTTTGGCCGAAAAACAAATCTTATTTAATGAAAGTGAAGAAAATGACGAGAATCAATAAATTTTTAGCGCATGCAGGTGTGGCAAGCCGCAGAAAAGCAGAAGAACTTATCACAGCAGGAAAAGTGACGGTAAATAATGTCATTGTGACTGAATTGGGCTTTCAAGTTGAATCAGGCGACCGTGTGGAAGTCAACGGTATTGCCGTTTATAATGAGGCGCTTGTCTTTTATCTGTTTGATGACTGATGGGGATGCTTTGTGGTTGATAGGAATGATAAAGTGCGT
>JAJXWC010000011.1 GCA_021781855.1 Bacillota bacterium
TGCAGATAGAGAGAGCGAACCTCTCATCTTTCGTAGTGTGCTGTTAAGGTTGCAGATAGAGTAAACGAAGTTTACGTCTTTCGTAGCAAAGTGGAGATAGAGCGAATGGATACCGTAGGTGGACAGGGTAACCTCGTATCAAAGATATGAGGTTGTGCCCTAAATTTAGTGGGAGTTAAAACTCCCACTAAATAAATCTCTGCTTCATCTTTTTTGACTATATATTTCAAAAATTTTGCGTATATTATAACATAAATTTACAATTTTTTCCACCTTAAACCGATAAAAAAACCGACCTTATCAGTCAGTCAAATTTTTTATCAACAACCGAATCAATTTATCTCGCTCCAAAATCCATTTTGCGCGTTCATCTTTCAAATGTACTCGATTTGACAGAAAAACAACCGCCTTGTGCGCTGACAAATTCATCAAAATAAACGTTCCCGTATAACCTGTATGCAATAGCCAATTTTCATCATTGAAGGCAAAATCCCAAGCTATACTTCGCTTTTTTGCCCCCACAGCGTAATTTTTCAGCAGTCGCAAATACTTTTCATCGGCAAAGTAGCCTTGAACAAAATTTGATAAATCAGTTAAACTCGAAAATAATCCTGCTGAACCACAATGTACACCCAATACACGCGCTTTCGGGTCATGAACTGTACCCGTTGGTACAGTTTGAGCTGTTGGCACCGCATTTTTCACAGGTCCAAATCCTGTTGACTCCATCTGCCATTTTGCAAAAACTGCTTTGGCAAAAATCTCATCCAGATTTTCCCCATAAAAATGCTCAAGCAAGAAACCTAACAAAATGAAATTAACATCTGTATAGTGAAAATTCTTATCCTCAGTCACTTTTAAATGATACATCGCATCGCGCAATTCGACGGCGGATAGTTCATCACGACGAGCAATAAACGGGTCAATCCCTGAAGTATGTGTCAAAAGCTGTCGCAAAGTTACGGAAGCATCAGCAAAATCCTTCAAATAATGCTGCAATGGCAATTCCAAATCCAGATGTCCAGCCAGTACCAAATCAATCACAGCCGTCCCTGTGCCAACTACCTTCGTTACCGAAGCCAAATCCCACAACATTCCAGAGACAAGCGGCACTTTCTCAGGAAAAATTGCAGCATTCCCAAGAAGGAACTCCTTTACCTCGCTTTTTTCAATCACAGCGAAATTTGCTCCTGGAAAAATATCACGGGTAATATAATCTTCAACCAAATCCAGAATCTCTTGCTCTTTTTTCATGCCTTGCCTCACCCCAAAAATTGCCTTGACGTAATTCCGTCTTAATCCCTCGGATTGCGATGCTACTTAATCAGCACAGTAAAATAAAATTGGACAGCCAAAAGACAATTTTTCTATTTTGCAAACCAAATTTCTAAATTATTCGGTGCGTCCAAAGCAAAAGTCTTTGCCGATTTATCCAAATAGACACCCTTTGCATCTGAAAATCGTGTCGCAAAAGCTGCCAAATCAAAGTCTTCAGCAATCTTAAAAACTAAAAATTCTAAATCCAGCGTCTCATCAACAGCCGCCGCCAAATCCTCACCAACAGTAACTGTCTCCGATAATTTCACAAAAGGCAAATCTAAAGTATTATTAACAGCTTTAACTGCGAATAATTCTTCAAAGAAAGGCACCAAAGCGGGCTCAGTCGCATTCAAATTCATCGCCGCAAACTCAAAATCAGACAAACCAGGAAAATCAACGGTTCCGGAAATTGAAAAAGCCGATTTTTCAACTTCTATCAAAGTTTCTTCAGATTCTGCCGTCACTAAAAACAAATCATGCTCTGGAGAAACTGCTTCAAAAGCAAATCCGTTTTTCCCTTGATAGAGCTTACTAACTTTAGACAAATTTTGCGCTAAAAGCTGCTCAATCTCAGCTCCTTTTGCCCGAAGCACTGTTCGTGCGTGTTTTTTCGCTCCAATGACTGAACGAACCCCTGGTGATTCCTCCAGCAAAATTCGTTCCGTTTTCGCTTCGTGCCCACCGAGCCAAACCATCGCGCCTTCTTCCAACAATACTTTCATTCCCAACACATCACGAAAAAAATTCAAATTCTCTTCCCGATTGAGCACTCGATAAACAGGCAAACAGCCCGTAATATTTTCTAAAATTTCAGTCATTACTTCCTCCGTACTCCGTCTCACGAAGTTAAGAGTATCTCTAAAAACTCGGAAATTCCGCATTATCTCCGCCGCACTACGAACGGTATAAACGTCGTTTACTTTTTATCTCAACCTTGACTGCTGTCAACTGTCCATACATTCTATGCAACTAAATCCGCTAGATGAAGTGACGCACGTTAAGTCAGTGCGCAGTGGCTGTCTAAATTTTCAAAGATACGTTCCTTACTTCTCTCTATTTTCGCAAATTTTCGGCAATTTATCAAAGATTTAATATAAATATATCAATGACACCGGAAAACAATTGGTTTATGATACAATAAATTTCATGAATAAAGACAAATTAACCTTTTTCTTAAAATATCGTTGGCTCTGGGTGTTGCTGCTTGCAGTCCCTTTCGCCACAATTTTTTCCAATCATAATCTTCAGAATTTTGTCAGTACAACACTCATTCTCTATCCCATTGGACTACTTTTTGCTTATGATAAGGTACGTTGGCTGGCGCTTTTTCTTCTGTCATTGCTTCCCTCATTCACGACTTCTTTTCTCCTGCAGGAGCATGCTTCTTTTTCAGTAGTTTCCCAAATCGTTTTCTGGTTCAGTCTCATTTTTGCTTTCATCTGCTCTTACTGGATTGCCAGAAAAGCTGAAATTATTCCCAAAATTTCGTTAAGAAATTTTCCTGTCTTAAAAATATTGCTCGGCTTTCTTTTGCTTTTTACGGTCTCAATTCTCGCTGGAATGATTGGCCAACTCACAAAAACCACCACGACACAAAATCAAACGGCACTCAATCAGCTTCAAACGCAAATTCCTTTTGCTATTTTCGCCGCTCAGACCATTCTCGCAGGTTTTTTTGAGGAACTTACTTATCGAGTGGGCGTCTTTGAAATTGTCTTAAAAAAGTATCCCAAGCTTGCTTTTATAGCAGCTACTTTGCTTTTTGCATTTATGCATGGCCCAACAGACCTTTATAGCTGGGTACTTTATGGCTGTATGAGCCTTGTGCTGACTAGTTTCTATTTTAAATATCGAAATTTCTACTTAAACATGTCTATTCATATGCTTTGGAATCTCTTTAGTATCATTGTTACTTTTCTTCTGTTGAGGTGATTACTCTAATATCCACATGTTCTTTTTATGTACTTATTGGATTAAAATAATAAAAGAGAGCCAACCGCTCTCTTTTATTATTGCAATTCCTCTCAACTTATCCGTTTTCATTCTAACACGATTTTCGAAAATCTTCAATCAATAAGAAATTGAATAATTGCTCCATCTGAAAATTAAGATACACCATTGAGATAAATAAGCTTAAATAACGCTACTGCTACAAGTGCTGCGAGAATTGGAGCAACAATCGGTACCCAAGAATACCACCATTTCGATGTTCCCTTATTTTTTCCAAGAATTGCTTTAGGAAGAAGGCTGTGAACAAGCCGAGGACCGAAATCACGCGCCGGATTCAAGCCGGGGCCTGTAGGTCCGCCAAGGGAGGCGACAAGCACGAGAACAAGAAAACCAAGAACAACCATTCCAATGGCTTGCGAAGCCGCCGTACCAGAAGCTGCCAAGTGAATCTGACTGATAACGTCTGTATTATTAATATCAGCACCACCTTTTTGAACTCGGCCTGTGTACCAAGTAAGCAGCTCTTTCCCATAAAAAAGATTGGTAATCCCCATTGCTCCGAAAAAGAGGACAAATGAACCGACAAATTCATTTAAGAAACCATTAATTATTGCACCAAGTTGAACGTCCTTTTCATTATTGTCAATCGAATCAATTGTTGAAAAAGTTCCTAAAATCGCATTTGGATTTTCCGTTTTCAGATAGTACGGACGGTAAACCATGACAACAATAAGCTGACCGACAATAGCCCCTAGTAACTGCGCCAAAATATATTGAGCTACATGTGCCCAAGGGAAAAAGCCGCTCGCTGCAAGTCCTAAAGTAAAGGCAGGATTAATTTGTGCTGACACATTTCCAAAAGCAACTGCCGGCAGCATCACGCCAAGTCCATAGCCCCAAGCGATAATCAACCAACTCTGACGATGCGCTTTGGTACCATTTAGCTCAACATTGGCGACTGCGCCATTTCCCAAAATAATGAGTAAGGCTGTGCCGATAAACTCTGTGATGTATTTAACTGTCCATGAATAATCCATGAAGTCCTCCTGATTTCAGCTTTGTTCAAAAAACAATATTTATTTTTCGCAGTATGTGATTAGCAAATGTTAATCACATGTTTACATTATGAATTGTACCATAAAATTTTGTTTTTTCATAAAACAGACTGTGCGATGATTTTTGATGTTTATTGCAATAATTTTTGGTATAATTATAGACAAATCAGGAAATAAAGGAGCAGCACTGCTATTTGTGCTGTGGGAGAATTAGATGAAATTTAATCATTTTTCGATTGTTGAGAAAAATTTTGATGAAAAACTGGCGGATTTGGACGGTCTAGGTTTGCATTGGTCCGTTTTCTGGGATGAAAAAAAGATTTTAAGTGATTTTTTAGCAAAAGCTCCTGTGGAACTTACTTTACTACAGGCTTCAGAGCAACTTGATTGGCTTCATTTTCTCAGTTCGACGGCTGATTTGGACTGGGAAATTTTTTGGACGCTTGCCCTACAGCTTTTGGATTTTGTACCGAATTTTGAATTTGAGGTAGGAAAAGCTTTTGAATTTGCAAAAACTGTGAATTTACCTCTATTTGAAGGTGAAATGAACAGTGAAAATCTCATTTCGGCGCTTTACCTACTGCTTTGCACACGAAGAAAATCGGGCATGACATTGGTTGAATTTTGGGTATCTGAAGGACTTCTTCCTGTGGATAATCAATATCATTTTTTCAATGACAAAGCACTTGCGACTTTTGATACAAAGACTTTAAAACGTGAAGAAGTATGGGTTGAAAGCTCAGTTGATACTTTTGAACGAGGCGAATACGATTTGATTCGCATACAGATTATTCGTCCTACTTTTGCTGGGCAAATCCCTGTGGTAATGACGGCAAGCCCTTATCATCTAGGAACGAACGATAAAGCAAATGACAACAAACTTCATAAAATGAAAACCGAATTGGTAGAAAAAACCATACATGAAGTTACTGTCAAAAATCGGTTACCACAGCTTAAAATTTATGAAGAGAATGGTAAACCTACTGTTGATGTGGCAGCAAAACATTTTACACACGGCTGGACCTATTCATTAAATGACTATTTTTTGGCGCGTGGTTTTGCTTCGATTTATGTCGCTGGCGTTGGTACACGAGGCTCAGACGGCTTTCAAACTTCGGGCGATTATCAACAGATTTATGGCATGACGAGTGTGATTGACTGGCTCAACGGTCGCGCGCGAGCTTTTACTTCACGCGCACGAACACATGAAATTGCGGCAAATTGGGCAAACGGAAAAGTTGCAATGACGGGCAAATCTTATCTTGGTACAATGTCTTACGGTGCGGCAACAACAGGCGTGGACGGGCTTGAAGTAATTTTGGCTGAAGCTGGAATTTCTTCTTGGTATCATTATTATCGGGAGAACGGTCTGGTACGCTCTCCGGGTGGTTTTCCTGGTGAAGATTTAGATGTGCTTGCCGAACTCACTTATTCGAGAAATTTGGACGGGGCTGATTTTTTGGCAAACAATGCACGTTATCAGGCTCGTTTGACAGAGCTATCAAGGGCTTTAGCGCGTGAAAACGGCGATTATAATCAGTTTTGGCATGACCGGAATTATTTGCCAAATATTGACAAGGTAAAAGCCGATGTTTTGATTGACCACGGACTGCAAGACTGGAATGTGACACCTGAGCAGGCTTACAATTTCTGGAATGCTTTACCCGCAAAACATGCAAAACATCTTTTCCTGCACCGTGGTTCGCACATTTATAACCATAACTGGCAATCGCTTGATTTCACAGAAGTTGTCAACAGCTATTTCACGGCAAAACTGCTAGGCAGGAAATTGAATTTGCAACTACCACCGATTGTCTTGCAGGAAAATTCGACCTACCAGTCTTTCACAATTTTAGAAAAATGGGGAGCTGACGGAACTGTCAAATTACCTTTGGCTAAAACTTCCGTATCCCTAGCAAAATTTGACAATCATTACCCTGATGAACAATTTGACAGATACAGCAAAGATTTTAATGTATTCAAAAAAGAGTTGTTTGACGGCAAAACAAATAGCGCACTTGCTGATTTGGAATTGTCGCAAGATATTCTGCTAAACGGCGCGGTTGGGCTGGAAATTCGACTGAAACTCAATGATACAAAGGGTCTGATTTCGGCACAACTCTTGGATTTTGGCGATAAAAAACGACTGCGTGACACAACGAGTGTCATTGAACTAAAATCGCTTGACCGCGGGCGCAATTTCGAGTTGGAAAATCTACAAGAACTGCCACTTGTGGACAGTCCTTATCAGCTAATGACAAAAGGTTTTCTCAACTTGCAAAATCGCGAGCGTTTGACGAAAATAACAACAGTTGAGGCTGACGAATGGTTCACAGTCAAATTCAAACTGCAGCCGACAATTTATAAACTCGAAAAAGGAGATAAGCTCCGCTTACTCATTTACAGCACTGACTTTGAGCATACTGTTCGGGATAATCGCGAAGTGACTTATGAAATTGATTTTTCTCAATCACGAATTATTTTCCCCGTGGAAAAATGAAACTGAAACAAAAAAGCTGGAAGCCCAGCTTTTTTTGTTGATTATTTTATTGGCTTGATATAAGGAACAACTTCCGTTGTAGCACCAACATTTGTTGCATAAACCCATTTTTGACTATCCAAATTTGCAAAGTTTTCCGTGCGACCTGTCAGAATAACGCCAGCAAATTTCGCCTTATCCAATGTAGGATATTTTTGAATTTGTTTTGCAGCGTCTTCAAAAAGATAAAATGTTGACGAACCAGAATCCGAAGGTACAAAACTGGTCAAATAATTTTTCGCGGCTTTAACATCCATCGCAAACTGTGCATAATTATTCCATTCGCCCACACTATCCAAAGTGACTGTATTGTCTGGCTGGTCATAAAGCCCATAATCTTTGTAGGTCTGTGCTGTCACACCTAAATCAGAATTTATCCCGATATAAAGCGGTAAACTCGAAGCATCAATTTTTTTAGCATTCAGTCCAATCCAGTACCAATTAATCATCAGATTTTTCGGAACCATTTTTTGAATTTCATCATAACTATAAGGCTTATCAAAAGTAACAGCGACTTCTGCAAGATGCTTAGGCATATCTTTTAGCGTGCTTGCCTCATGCGTAACAGTAATTCCGCCTGTGCCACCGTCAAATCGTGCTGTGCTTCCACCCGACATATCCGTATAACCGACTGTAAAAAAAGTAGCTATTTTTTTACCCGTGTCGGTTGAATAATTTCCTCCATTGTACTGAGTAATATTATTTCCGACATATTGGATAGGACTGGTAAAAATCGTGTTGACCGAAAAATTCAGTGTTCCCCAGCTTTGCTGATAACCATCTATATTTTTCGTATATTTACTCGTAGAGGATGCTGAAGTAAATGTGCCGTATGAAGCTACCTCACCGTAAGAAACCAAATTAGGTGTAGCAATTTCATTATAAATGCTTTGGGCACGATAAAGCGCCTGCGAGTTTTTTTCAGCACGGGCATTAAGAAAAGTCACGATACCAAGTGCCCCGCCAATAAGCACCACAAATGAAATCACAACAGTCAAAATCACACGCTTGATTTTACTTCTTTTCGCCAATTTTTTGAAATCTTTATCTAAATTTTCCATTCGTCAAATCCTTCTTTCTCCAATATTTTCCGCAATTTTTTGCGCGCACGATACAAGTCAATTTTGATTTTACTTTCTGACGACTTTGTCAAATTTGCCAAATCTTTAACCGACATTTTTTCATAATAGAAATGTTGTAAAAGTATTTGGTCAGCAGCTTTGAGTTGTGCTAGAAAAGGAGTCAAATCAGGTGGTGCTTCTGTCAAATTTGACAGCTCTGTCAAAAGCATCGGCAAAATTTCCTGATAACGTTTATCCCGTCGATACTTGTCAATATAATTGCGTAATGCCACACGATACATCCAAGAACGCAATTTCGACGGCGGAATGATAAGGTCAAGCTCAAGCATTTTGACAAAAACATCTTGCACAGTATCCTGTGCTGCTTCCAGTTTGATGCCACGCGACACCAACCATTTTGTAACTTCGACAGCATACTGCGTCAGTTCATCTTCATATTCTTGAAGCTTCACCTCATCACCTCCTTTCACATATAAGACGAATGAACTTTTAGTTTGGTTACAGTTTATTTTAACCTAGCAAGTGCCTACTTTCGTTCTACTCCTCAGCAGTGAAGCTAGAGCTTGCAGATGGAGGGAACGAAGCGCTCAGCTTCGTGGTATGCTATTAAGCTTGTGAATAGAGAAAGCTAAGCTTTCGTCTTTCATAGCAAAGTAAAGATAGAGCAGATGGATAAGCGAGAGGGTAACCTAACATCAGTAAGGGAGAAAGAATTCCCTGCTGATAAAATAATCACTTCAATTTTATCAGATTTTTTTATAAAAAAAGAAAAAGCTCTTATTTTGAGCTTTTTCATCTTTATCTCAGCAGTGCGTGCTAATCCCCCCGCCTCTTAGGTGCGGGATAAGCAGCACTAAGCTTCGAATTTCGCTCGACTAAATTTAGTGGGAGTTGAAACTCCCACTAAATAAGTCTCTGCTTCATTTCACTTCATTTTGGAAAAGGTCATTCAAGCCTTCCCCCATTGTCGGATGTGTAAAAATCTGGTCTCGCAAAATTTGATACGGCGTGTGCATTTTCATCGCCAAACTTACTAAGTTAATTACTTCATGCGAATCTTCATGATAAAGCGTCGCACCCAAAATTTCGTCTGTTTCAGGGTCCACGAGCGCCTTGAGCATTCCTCGCATATCCTGTACCACTTTCGTTTTCACGATTGGCGCGGCTGCCATTTTAAACAAACGATAGCTGATTCCTTTTGCTTGCGCTTCTTTTTCATCCAATCCTACACGTGACAACGTTGGTGTAATAAAAACACTATGCGGTACAATCGTGCGGTCACTCAGTTTACGTGATTTATCACCAAAAAGTTGATTATTCACAATTCGAAAATCATCCGTTGACAGATAATAGAATTGTCCGCCGCCACGTACATCGCCCAGCGCCCAAATATTTTCTGCCGTTGTCTTCAAATCATCATCCACTTTGATATAACCCGTCGTTGCAAGTTCAACACCAGCATTTTGGAGTTCCAATTCATCAATATTTGGCTTACGGCCTGTCGCAATTAGAATTTTATCCGCAGGAATTTTTTCACCATTTGCTTGAACAAAGTTATCATCAATATGCTCAATCTTCGCTCCTAAATGAATATCAACACCAGCCTCTACTAAATCCTTGAAAATCGCAGCTGATACATCATCATCCTCACGAGGTAAAAAAGTCTCATGCGGCTCTAAAATCGTAATTTTCGAGCCAAAAGTCCGAAACATCCCGGCAAACTCCAGACCGATGTAACCCGCGCCAATAATCACAAGTCGCTCAGGTAATTCAGCAAGCTCCATTGCTCCCTCAGACGTAATGACATTTTTCGAATTATAAATTCCGTCAATCTCAGGAATAACAGGCGTTGCCCCTGTATTAATAAAAATTCGCTCACCGTCCACGCGCGTCACATTTCCATCAGTCCCTGCTACTTCCACAGTATGTGCATCCACAAAGTGTGCCAAGCCATTCAATACAGAAACTAATGGTTCATCTGCTGCACCATGATAAGCACCATTATGCAACATTTCACGAACCTTGTATTTAGTTTTCATTGCATCCGTAAATGACAGATTTTTGTGTCCTGCTACAATCAGCGTCTTTGATGGCGCACAGCCGACATTTGGACAAGTTCCGCCGTACATTGCTTCATCACGCTCGATAATCAGTGCCTCTTCACCATGCTGGGACAATGACTTTGCCAATGCACGTCCAGCTTTTCCGAAACCGATAATAACATTTTTATAAGATTTTGTTTCCATGAACTTCTCCTTCTCTCCCTATTTTATAAGAAAATACCATATTTACCAAAAATTTTGATTAGAAAAACCCTATCTCAGATAGGATTTTTTAATTTAAAACGATAAGTTACACATTTCATTCCATGAAAGATGAACGTTCTGCTTTTTTTACTTCATTTTCGTCAGAGCATTTTCCAAATGAGCTAAAGACGTTTCTTTTCCCAGAAGTTCGATTGCAACATGCAATTCAGGCCCGTGCATTGAACCAGTCGCCGCAATCCGAATCGGCATCCAGAGATTTTTCCCTTTCACGCCTGTTTCTTTTTGTGTTTCCTTAAACAAAGGGAAAATATTATCCGCTGTAAATTCATTTTCAGAGATTTCAGCCAATTTTGCTTTAAATGCAGCCACAGCAACAGGCGAAGTCTCCTGCGCCATCATTTCACGCTCAGCTTCATCCCATTGAGGCAGTTCGCCAAAGAACATATCCGTCAGTTCAACGATTTCTTCTGCTGAACGAAGCTGTGGCTGATACATTGCGATGAATTTTTCAGCCCGATTATCCAACCGTCCTGCAGCTTTGAGGAAAGGTTTTGTCATTTCGACCACTTTCTCCAAAGGCGCATGTTTGATGTATTCGTTATTCATCCAGTCTAACTTTTTCTGGTCGAAAGCTGCTGGTGCTTTACTCAAACGCTTCTCATCGAACAATTTAATCAATTCTTCACGAGAGAAAATTTCCTCATTGCCGCCAGGGTTCCAGCCGAGAAAGGCGATAAAATTGAACACTGCTTCAGCCATATAGCCTTTTTTACGATAATCCTCAATGAATTGCAGCGTATTAGTATCACGTTTCGACAATTTTTTACCCGTTGCAGAATTAATAATCAGCGTCATGTGCCCGAATTGCGGTGCATCCCAATTCAGCGCCTCATAAACCACCAACTGTTTCGGTGTGTTCGCAATATGGTCATCCCCACGAATAACGTGAGAAATTTGCATATCATGGTCATCCACTACCACAGCAAAGTTATAAGTCGGATAACCATCACGCTTTTGAATAACATAATCGCCACCAAGATGCGCTCCATCAAAGGAAATTTCACCCTTAACAATATCATTCCACTTATAAACATTTGTTTCAGGTACTTTGATACGAACAACAGGCACAATTCCTGCAGCCTTACGCTCAGCAATATAAGCCTCTTTTTCAGAGACAGTCATACCACGGTATTCATTGATGTAGTGCGGTGGAATACCTGCAGCCTCTTGTTTGGCATGGTCGGCTTCAAGTTCTTCAGGTGTTTTATAAGAATAATAGGCTTTGCCCTCAGCAAGCAACTGGTCAATATACTTTTGATACAAAGGCAAGCGCTCAGACTGGCGGTAATGCTCATGTGTCTCTGGACTTTCATCCCAATCCATTCCCAACCAACGCAAATTTTCAAGCTGTGAGCGTTCACCATCCTCAACATGACGTTCGCGGTCGGTATCCTCAATCCGAATAATAAACGTACCATCATAATGCCGCGCAAAAAGATAGTTAAAGAGTGCCGTACGAGCATTCCCAATGTGCAATAATCCTGTTGGTGAAGGTGCATAACGCACCCGAATTTTGTCTGACAATTTTTTCTCTCCTGTATAAGATGTGAGGACGAGCGCTTGGAAGTGATGAAAAATACCGACTATCTCACACCTTCGGTATAAGATAGTTGGTGTCCCTGAAGTCTAACCGCTAAAGCGCTAAGACCCTAGGGCAGGGAATTTTAAAGTTCTGCGCTCGCGCAGGTTCTAAAATTCATCTTTTTTCACTCACTTCTGCAAGTCCGAACTCCGTTAAAATAAGTTGCGAATCCGACTGCTTTGGCAGTATCGAAAATCACCAACTCCCTCACACCTTCGGCATAAGGGAGTTGATACCTCTGAAGTCTATCTCCGCTTCGCTACGAAAGACGAGAGCTTTGCGCTCTATTCTACAGCCTCAACAGTACATCGTATTGTTGAGCTGTCAATTTCGCTAACCAACTAAAGTCGCAAGCGCTAAAGCGCCCTAGAGCAAGAAATTGGACGGTTCGTGCGAAGTGTGGTTCTTCAATTTATCTAAGTATAAAAACTAGCATATCCGCAAACAAGTAAACTCGCAACGGCTATCCTATATTTTTGTACCTGCCAAAGAGGGTAAACTCAACTTACTGACAATCACTTATATTTTACCACAAAAACGTGTGAGTTGCCTGAATTTGAGCAAAATTTTGCAAGGCAGAAAGAAAACTAATTTGAACTTGTTGCGCTGAAACTTCTTTTCCTTGAAATTCCAGATTTTTTGTCGCTGTCGCATCTGCAATCACTATTGGCTGATAGCCAAGTTCCCTTGCCGCACGCGTAGTTGAATCCACACACATGTGCGTCATCATTCCCGTAATGACGAGCTGCTCAATTTCTAATTTCTGCAAACTTTCAAGCAGTTGAGTTTCATAAAAACTGTTAGGGAAATGTTTCTCAATGACGATTGAATGTTCATTATTTTTCAACTTCGAATGGAGCTGCGCCCCTTCAGTACCTATCCCGAAGAAATCGGCATTGGGACTATTTTTGATGTGCTGAATATAAATAATCGGCTGCTGTTCCTGCAAAAACTTGTCTTCGAGCTGATTAATTTTCTCCAATGCAAGTTCAGGATTTACAAGTGCCATTTTCCCTCCTGGAAAATAGTCATTCTGTACGTCAATGATAAGTAAAGCTTGTCTCATTTTTCCCCCCTAGTCTTTTGAGTGACTACTAACATCAGTGAGAGAAAGTTTCCTGATGAACATCACTTCAATCTGAATTATTTTGCCGCTTTATTTGCCAATACAAATCCAATGATAAACAAAATCGAAACGAGAAGATTACCCCAAGCAGAAATCAGCAGAAAAATAGCTGCGATGATGAGAAATGTTCTCCATGCCTTATCTTCTAACTTGTTCATCGCTTTCCAACCGACTACTGCAATAATGATTGATACAATAAGCGCTACAATATTTAAAGCGCTTTTTGTGCCAAAGTTTGCTCCAAGCACCCATGTTGTCAAGTTCAATACATTTGCGATGATGATGAAAATTGCTTCAAGAGTTAAAATGATGTTTCCGATTAATACGAGTGTTCTTGCATTTTTCATAAAAAATTAACCTTTCTTAATATGATAGCTAATTATATCATAATTTATTTTTTAATCAGCCAAAATGCTCTTATTTCAAACACTTAAAATCAAGATACGCAAAAGCCCTTGCTGTTAAGCCATTATACGGTTCACTCGTTGTACAAGAGAGACTGATTAATCACCCCAAATTTCTCAGATGAAGCTCATTCCTTCAATCAAAAATCTCCGCCAGAAAGTCCAGATAATGATTTTCTCGCTCCTGCTGAATCATCGTTTTTCCTTCTGGAACAATCGTTCGCCTGAAATCCTCATTCTGAATATCTCTTTTTAGCTCTGCTAATTCATTTTCTAAAGTTGATTCAGGGTGCTTTTCCAGATTTCTAATCAGATAACCCAAACCTAAAACAGATAAAAACTCATCTGGAATTCGCGAACTTAATAGATAATCACTTTTGATAATTAGCGCTTGCTCATATCCGATTTCCTGCTTTTTCGCTGCCATTGTCGCATAAACTTTTGCTTTAACTCGCTGTTTGCTCCACCGAAAAATCCCCTTACAATATAGCGCAATGAACGTAAAATAAACATTCATCCATATCAGCGCTGAGATAAAAATAAGTCCAAATAAACTTGCAATAAATGGTCCTGTGTTATCAGGATTGACAATTTGCGAAATTCCTTTAAAATTCGCATCTTCTGATAAAATGAACAGACCAATCAGGATGAGCGGTAGAGCAAAGGCATTCATAGAAGCTAAAAAATGGACGTGTTTATCTAATACTCGTTTCGCTTCGCGAACAAGCTCATTTCTCTTTCTAGCATTTTCTTCCAACTGAGCCAGCAAATCATAAACTTTATAGCAGTATTCCAAATCTTTCCGATGAATAGAATTTTCCATGTCATTCCTCCTCTCTCATTTTTTCATTTTTGTCCGTGTCGGACTAACCCAAGTCCCTTCGCCTTGAAAACCAAGTACACCTTTTAGAGCTGGAACGAAGGTTGTCAAGATGGTCACTACATTCAACTGCCAATAAAGCAGCATATAAAGCGGCGCAAAAAGTAAATATTTCATCTTTGCGCCATGATTATCCAAAATTAAGGAAACAAAAAGTTGCCAAAATCCTACGACAGTCATAAAGGCAAAAAAGACAAAAACTAAATCTGCCGCATCATTTACTGATGCATAATTTTGCGTCACAGCAAAGATAATAAATTGTGCAATCGTAATCAAAGTTCCGACAATATAGAAAAATGCCCAAGAAATTGAGCCTGTCTGGTCAAGCAGCATCACTACTTTTGGTGCGTGCTTAATCGGATGCCGTAAAATCCGTTTAAAATTTGTGACCCAGGCTTCTGTTCCGCCCTTCGCCCAACGTTTGCGCTGATTATACAACATATCAAGTGTGTTCGGCACATTCATATAAAACATAATATCAGGAGCAAAAACAGCTTGCCAGCCATTAAACTGCTGGTCCCATGCAATCGAAATATCCTCAGTTGCACGGTCTTGTCGCCAAAGCCCGACATCATAGACAGCAGATTTGCGATACATGGTATTCGCCCCTGAATAAGCGTACATTGCCCCCAAAACGCCCATCTGTGAACGTTTAATAATTCCTACAATACTTGAAAATTCGACCGTTTGAGATTTTTCAACTAATAGAGAGCGATTTTGCACATCCATGTTTGCTGTTACTGCTGCCGTATTTTGATATTTTTTTCCCATGAAATGATTCATGTATTTCCATAGAGCATCGGGCTCTGGTACTGTGTCTGCATCATTTGAAAGGATAAATTCGCCACGTGCAAAGGAAATCCCCAGATTAAACGCATGAGCTTTTCCTTTATTTGCTGTAATTCGAATAGAGCGCAAGCGTGGATATTTCATCATCAGACGCTGTAAAATCATTGGTGTAGTATCTGTCGAAGCATCATCACAAACTAACACTTCAAAATTATGATAATGAATATCATTGAACAAATAATCAATTGTATCTTCAATCATCAATTCTTCATTGTGTGCAGGAATCATGATGGTAATCAATGGTTCGTCCTCTGGCAACAGAGGTTGATATTTCTTTATTCTTCCCTTATAAAAAAGCCGATAGAACAGTCCGCCAACCGTCCAACCGATTGCACCAACCATCGGATAAAAGAAAAGGAGCTGTGATAAAAACATTAAAACTTTCACTTAATTTCCAAGCCTCTTTTTTTAAATTTTCCTTCAATGTAGCCATTCGGTAAATTTTGTTCAGGAGCAACGACATAAAATTGTGCATTTTCCCGAAAATTTCTCGTGCCAAAACGTTTTTCGTAAACTTCATCAAGCAAAACTTCACGCGCTGCACATTTTTCAACATCATAAAGCGTTTCTTTCTCAAAGCCATATTTTTCATTATGATTATTTTTAAGCAGAAAAAATGTACTGCACAAAGTCATCAACCCAAAGCCCAAAACGAGAACAGTTCCGCAATAATCCGTAAAAGCTTCACTTTCTTTAGAACTGAAATGATAGATGAACTTCCACAAAGGGAATGGACTATAAGAATTGATGATAGCCAAAATAGGATATAGCAAAATCAGCCATAAAAGCACAACGACTACCGTCTCCCGAACTTTGAGTTTTATATTCCCTTTTTCAAAATAATCATCTTGGATAAAATCTTTCGTACCCAAGTTTTTTTGCTCCATAACAACTTCTTTTCTAATTTAATTTAATCTGCAAATCTCTACTATAAAGCAGAGACTTATTCAGTGGGAGTTGAAACTCCCACTGAATTTAGTCGAGCGAAATTCGAAGCTTAGTGCTGCTTATCCCGCCACCTTAGAGGCGGGGGGATTAGCGCGCACTGCTGAGATAAAATTTTTATCTCAGAGGATGAAGTAATCACTTCAAAAAGTCATCTTGTTCAACTTCTTTGAATTTTTTAACCAGCGATTGTTCACGAGCCAGATTGTATGCTTGCTGTTCCTTTTGAATAAGCTGGAGGGCTTCTCCCATATCTTTTGCTTTTCCTTCATTCCAATAACGCATGAGTGTACCGACTGTTGGTACATTGAGATATTCTTCAGGAATTGGTGTATCTTCAAGTTCTTGCTCCAAAACAATTTTTGCATTTTGGATAATTTGCTGCCTTTTTTCTTGATATTTAGGCAAAACTTCTTTTTGTTTTGCTGTTTTTCCAGCAGGCAGATAGTCCCTGTAAAATAAAAATTTGAAAAAGAAATCAAGTAAAATCGCTAAAGTCCAGATAATAAAACTTGCAGCAAGCATTCGCACAAAGACGGTTCCTGCTTTCTCATACAAAATTCCACTTGAAAACATTCCACTTCCGCCGATGGTATAAGCAACCAGCAAAACGACGGGCAAGACAAGCGCCGTAAACAAAGCCTGCCTATTCACTAGCTTGTTGACTTCAAACTCAAATTCTCTTTTGAGGTCATTGATTCTAAAAATGCTTCGCTCAAGTGCTTCGAGTGCTTCCATGAGTCGTAAAAAATAATCATGCATTTTTATCGTCCTCGTCTTTCTTTTTACGCCTTTTTCCAATGATAAAGGCAAACCAGCCCGTAGGCAAAAAGCGCTGGATAAGAAGCCAAAGCCCCCCTGCGATTCCCATACCCACTACTGCACCACCTGTTCCAGCGGTCTCAACTTTTACAACTTGAATAACTTTTTGTTGTGTAGTCATTGGCGAGTGCTTCGGGTTCACTGTTTTTGGTGCTTGAGAACTTTGAACTATCGCTTTGCTTTCTGGTGTTTTTGCTGTGCTTGATGCTTTTTGTGAGGTTTGAGCTGTCGCTTTTTTCTTTGGAGTCTGTTTTTTCGGCGAAACCGTCACCTGTCTGGACGCTTGAATTACTGCACTTGATACAGGTTTCGCCTGAGTTATTGGTGTTGCTGTGGGCTGCACGATTTGAGCGGATTGTGGTATTTCCTGATTGGGTAAAAGGGGAACAGCCTGTATCGGTTCTTGGTTATTATTCGTTGTCATCGTGCTTTCAGGTAATTGAACAATTTTTTTCCAGTGAACGATGGTGATATTTGTGATGGTAATATCGCCATTTGCTCCTGTACTTATTTCTTGCGGAGCGGTTGATTTAGAGACTTGCTCGTAACCCGTGGTATCGCTCAATGAACTACCTGTTTCATCTACATTTTTTACCTGATTGACTGTTGTGGTCTGAATTTTGTGCCAAACCCTAGTCGTTGTATTGGTGATTGTAATGTCGCCATTTGATGCTGTGCTGCTTGTTGTGACTGACGCGCTCGTGGAAATCAAAAAATAACCCGTAAGGTCCGTAAGAGAATTTCCCGCTTCATCTTTATCCACTGTGATATTTATGGTGTTCGTGATTGGTTTGTGCCAAATATTTATGGTTGTAACTGTGGTTGTTGTATCTCCATTCGCATTAATGATGACTGGAGCCGAACTGCTCGTATTTGATGAAAGTTTGACATAGCCTGTCGTATTTGTGAGAATATTGCCCGTATCATCTTTATCTATGGTGACCGTTTTGATGGTATTAATCGGCTGATGCTTTGTGTAATAAACGTTGATAACATTCGTTGCGCTATTCCCATCGGCGACAGTCAATGTTGGGTCAGCCGATACATAATCATAACCTGTAATCGTTGGTGCATTGTAATTGTATGAATTTCCAGTCTGCGCTGTAGCGTCAGTTGGTGCGTTTATCGTAATCTGGTCACCCGCTGTTGCTGTGATTGTTGAAGCTGCAGCACTGGCAATCGGTTGTCCAGTACTTTGGTCAATATAATTGACAGTGACTGGGGCAGTCGCTTTTGATGCAGTGAAATTACTGCCGTCATTTTGGAAAGTCATTATTCCAAAATTCCCGCCTGTTGCTCCGACTACACCTAAAGAAAGCGAATCATTCAATGTTACTGTCGTGTTCAACTGAGCCGTTTGTCCTGCATTTGCTCCTGTTAAGGCAGTCAGATTATAGGTTAATATTCCTGTACTTGTGCCATTCGGATTGGTGGCTGTCGGTGTCCAACTAAATGCCATTGTTTCCGTAATCGTGTTGGCCCCGTAAGTTCCCGTAGTTATCCCTGCATCAGTTGCTGTGGTTGCAGTGTATTGCTGGTCTGCGCCGGTATTTGTTGCTGAAGCTAATGTCCCTGTTGCATCTGTCTGGCGAATACAGATAACATTTTGTCCACCTGTGACTGCATTGACTGTCGCTCCTTTGACATTGCTGTCAATGCTGCTATTGTAATAGAGGTCGCGCCCCAAAAATACGGAATTAGCTAAGCCTCCCACTCCAAGATTTTGCCCTGTAGAATTGGCAAGATTACTTGTAATCTGAGCATTAGAGGCAGGTGTTAAGATGAACCCAAGTGAATCCCCCGCATCCATTGCATTTCCTGTATAAAGTGCTGCTGGATTTCCTGCTACAGTTATCGTGAACGTCCCCTGAAAACTAACAGACTGGCTCATGTCAAGTGTACCATTAAAAAGCGCTAGACCTGCCGAGCTTTTTGTACTCGAAATTAGCGTTGTCGAAAAAGGCTGATTAGCTGCTGGAATAGTTGCCGTTCCTGCTACTGTCCACGCATTGCCGTTTTCAATATCTGCGGTATTATAGACAACCTGATTATTTATTGTCTGTCCTGGATTCAGTGTCTGACTACTTGTCGCTGCAAAAACATAAGCATTTTTAAAAATCGGCGAACTAACAAGCGTCATTCCTCCCAGAATACTTGTGCTTATCAGCAACCCCAGCATAATCCTTGTGCGAGGGTACTTTTCTCGCTTAATTTTTGGTGAAATTTTACTCATTTAAAAGAGATTTCCTCTCCTTTTTATAAATTTTGATATTTCATTTGTTTTTATCTAAGTATTTTTATTATACATTTTTAAAGTTAAAATTACAATATAAATCCTTTTGTGCTCTGCTTTTTGGCATAAATTTGGCACAGTAAAGCAAAAAAGCCTTCTTTATGAAAGCTTTTTTGTATTTTTCTATCACCCCAAGGGGAATCGAACCCCTATTTCTGGAATGAGAAACCAGTTTCCTAACCGTTAGAAGATAGGGCGTTTTTCAACTTCTCTATTGTATCACTTGGGCTGCCTGCTGTCAATTTTTACGTTATTTTTGATTTTATTCATTGAGAAAGTTGAAGTGATTACTTCATTTGTGAAAGATTCCTTCTCCACAGAGCTGTTAGAGTACAATGTGTCGGGTCACTCTGTCTCGGAAGGCTATCTCTGTTTCGCTACGCTATCCACTCTCGCTAAGCCAATAATTTGAAAATGTCATTTTCGTGCATTCGCACTACGAAAGATGAACGCTTTGCTCTCTTTATTCGTAGCACGGTGTGCGCAAACTAATAAGAATTCATTAGAATAAAAGTATCATTTTTTGATACATTTAATGATTATACTTAACTCATCAAATAAAGAAAGTGATAGCCGAGCGCTATCAGAGGATTCAAAAATGACTTATACTATCGAAACAATCGCTGCACCTTTTATCCTTACTTCTCTCGGGGTTCAAATGGATGATTTCAACGACTGGGCTGGAAATGCGGCTAAAGTGGCATCGAAAAAGGCTGAAATTACTGAAAACGGAGCACTTGCCGATTTACTTGCTTTGAGCGATGGTCAGCTCTTTCAGGTAAATTCGGCGGCGAGCGGTAAACCTTACCGGGGTTTTGCAGCGAAAGGAGATTTTGCTGTTGAAGGGGCTGAAAAAATCAATATTTTGGCGCAAGAACACGCCGTATTCAGCACGGTTGGAACTGATGCAGAAAAATTGGCTGATGTGCTGACAGGACAGGTTTTTGGCGGCGGAATTCAGGAACTTGACGGTTATAAATATGTTGGTCCTTATAATTTTACAACGGTCAAAGCGCAAACTGGCGGAAACTTTAAGGCCGAAATGTGGCTACCTGTTGTGAAAATTTCTGACTGATTTTACGAAATTTTAGTGTAATTGAGTTCGTGCGATTAGAAATGAAGCAGAGACTAATTTAGTGGGAGTTTCAACTCCCACTAAATTTAGGGCACAACCTCACATCTTTGATATGAGGTTACCCTGTCCACCCACGGTATCCATTCGCTCTAAGTGGCTAAAGCCACAAGGCGAAATGGTCAGAAGTCAAGCCGCTAAAGCGGCTGACCCTAGGGCAGTCGAGCGAAATTCGAAGCTTGCCATTCCGACTAGCTGCTTTAGCAGCGTAGCGAGGATGGACAGCTTAACAGCAGGATGTGCTGTTAAGGTTGCGGATAAAGAGAGCAAGGCTCTCGTCATTCGTAGCAGCAAAGCAGCGGAGATAGTGCTGCTTATCCCGCCGCCCGAGAGGCGGGGGTATTGCGATTGCGACTAGCCACAAAGATAAATCTTGGAACCTTGCTACGAATGATGTTTGCTTCGCAAACTTTATCTGCAACCTTGAAGCAGTGCTTCAAGCAAGAACCCAAGATTTCCTATTTTTCAAGTCTTCATTGCGCTCCTGTTCACATCTTGGTATAATTGAGTTTGCAACACCAGAAGCTAGGCGAAAAGATAAAATGGAACCTGCGCAAGCGCAGAACCCATTTTCCTGTTTCGCTACGCTTCTTGACGGTGTTGCTCACATCTTGGTATAATAGCGATATGAGAAAAACAACTTTTAATGTAACGCTAGATGAGCAGCGGATTTTGATGGATTTATCAAATGGTGTGACAGTGCGGATTTTTGAAGGAAATAATCCTCGTTTTAAATGTGAAGAAAATGAAATCTTCTTGTTAGCAAAGAAAAATCAGATTGTGCTGATTGGTCATGACAAGAAACTGATTGATAAGCTGGAATTTGACCATGTCATTGTGCTGAATGTGGCGGCTTTGGATTTGGAAGTGAAATATTTGACAGCATATCTGGTTCAATTTGCAGTGGAAGCTGGTCTAAAATTGGCGGCAGAGCCTGAGCACATCAAAATTCCTGAAAATATTTTCAAGTCTTGCGCGCGTGAGCTTGATGATGCTTTGAAAGCTTTGAATGCTTTTGGCTACAAGTTGGAAAAGAAAAAATTTGTTTCGCCAAAAGCACAGCATCGCTGGAAAAAGGCGATTTCAGGAATCGTTTTTCATGTGGACTACAAAGGGGCATCCGCCGATATTATCTGGGAAAAATCAACGGAAATGCGGATTAAAAAAGGGGCAAAAATGTTGCCTGATAGTGAGTGTCCGCGTCGCGCGGATGGCTCACTGGGCTTGCCTTGGACATTTACAAAAGCTTTGCGCGATGACCACAAAGCACAGTTTGATGAAAAAACATGGGTGACGCTAGAGGACGTTGTTTTGCGCTCGGTTAATGAGGTGAGCTACTTTCTGTATTTTGCGGGTACAAATAGTTGGCTGCTCTTTCTTGACGATGCTGGGCGCAGCATTCATGAATTAACTGTTGTGAAGTGATAAATTTTGCAATTTGCAAGAATTCTTGTAGGCTTATCGCTTTATCCTGTTGAACGGAGTTTGCTCTCCTTGAAATGAGAAAAAATGAAATCCATCACTTCAAACAGTTGACAAAAATACGACATCAAGAATATCGGATTGCTGATGTTCTTGGAGTCCAAGCACTAAAACACTAAAATGGGCTCAAAGCTTAGAGGAGAATAAAAATGACAGAATATCTTTTAGAACACAAGCCTGCATTTACTTTGACAGGTTACGGCTTCACTATTCAGAGTGATTTTCAAGATTTCATGGCTTTGCAGAAGGAAAAAGCCGAGTTTTGGAAAGGGCTTAAGACGGATGGACGTTTTGACAAGCTCAAAAAAGTTGCAAAAGATGACCGTGAATGGTCAGTTAACGAGGTTTATCAGGGGAAACCGTGGAATTATTTTGCAGTTGAGACTCATTCGGCGATTGCCGATGCAACGCGCCTGATTGAATTTCCTGACAGTGAATATATCGTGGTGACAGGTTTCGGCGATAAAGAAAGTTTGTTTGACCAACTGACTTATCGTGCCTTTGGCGAAGTGCTGGGACAGATTACGGATTATGCTTATATTGGCGGTCCAAATGCAACTTATCGTAAGGAAAATGCTGACGGCAGTTTTTACGGCGAATTTTGGGTGCCTGTAGTAAAAAAATAGGAACGTTTAGCCTACCTAAAAGTTGACAAAAAAAATAGACTTTAACAGTCTATTTTTTTGTTAAAAAATCATAAAGCTCGCCGATATTCCCCGTAAAATCAACAGGATGAGCAGAAATTTCAAGCTGAATCACTTCATAATCATCAGGAATAACATCATAATCAGCAAGCTGGTCAGCAATAAATTCTTCAGCTGTGTCATATTCTTCCGTGAAAACACGACCGTCTGGCAGTTTAAAAGTCACTTTCATTTTATTTCTCCAATTCGTCAAAAACTAAGCTTGGTTTTGCATTGAGTTCCAAACCTGCAAAATGCTGCTTTTGCAGCTCGATATGAGCTGCTGCTGCAATCATTCCTGCATTATCGCCGCAAAGGCGCAAGGGCGGAACAATCACCTTAACCGTTGTAATTTCGGCTGCTAAGCGCTCACGCAAACCTTGATTTGCCGAAACACCACCGCCGACAATAAGTGTTTTCACAGGGAATTTTTCCAGCGCTAGCTTTGTTTTCCCTAACAGGACATCAAGTACTGCTGCCTGAAAGCTGCTTGCCAGATTTTCAAGGTCATCTTTGACCAAATTTTCCCCGTGCTGCTCAGCATTGTGAACTGTATTGATGAATGCTGACTTCAAGCCACTGAAAGAAAACTCAATCTCAGAAGTCGTCATCATTGCGCGCGGAAAATGATAAGTATCGCTTCCTTTGTGTGCCAGCTCGTCAATCAATTTTCCGGCAGGATAAGTCAATCCCATAACGCGTCCAACTTTGTCATAAGCTTCACCAGCCGCATCATCGCGTGTTTCGCCAATTTTCTCGTAGCTTCCTTCTTTTTCAACGAGTACAAGTTCACTATGACCACCGCTGACAAGCAATGCCATCGCCGGATATTCAATCGTATCAACAAGTGCAGCCGCCATTAAATGCCCCGCCATATGATTGATTGGAATCAAGGGCAATTTATGTGCCCAAGCAAATGTTTTAGCTGCCATAATTCCGATAAGCAATGCACCAACCAATCCTGGTCCTTCAGTAACAGCAACCGCAGTCAATTCATCTGGTGTAATCTGTGCTTGCATCAAAGCTTCATCAATACAAGCAGTGATTTGTTCAACGTGATGACGGCTGGCAACTTCTGGCACAACACCGCCAAAACGCTTGTGACTGTTGATTTGGCTAGCAATAATATTACTCAAAAGTTCCGTACCGTTTTTCAAAACGGCAACTGACGTTTCGTCACAAGAGCTTTCAAAAGCGAGAATATAAGTATCTTTCATCTTTTTCTTTTTCTAATCTTGAATTTTGCGCATCAAAATTGCATTTTCTATCGGCTCAGTATAATAATTTGCTCGAAAATGATAGCGAACAAAGCCGAGTTTTTCATATAGTTTTTGCGCTGAAAAATTGGATTCGCGAACCTCCAAAAAAATCGTTCCTGTAAAATTTGACAGAGCTGTCAAAAGCCGAGTGGCAATCCCTTGCCCTTGGCAATCCCTTCGAACTGCAATATTCGTGATTTCAACCTCATCCATTATTCTTGACAAAGCAAGAAAGCCAAGAAGTTCATCATCATTTCTAGCAAGAAAATATTCGCTCGTTTCCAACTGCAAATCAGCCAAAATATAATGTTTTGACCAGGGAGACTGCTCATAATCTGTGCATAAAATCGCATAAATCTGGTTTGACCACATTGTCGCATCCATTTTTTCTGCGTCAAAACGTTCAATTTTCACGGACATTGAGTTTTTTCACCATCCAAATCGCATCGCCGCCGTCTTCATAATATTTCGGCAGTAATTTGTCCGTTGCAAAACCATGCCGACGATAAAGTCCTTGCGCATCTGTATTATCCCTGCGTACTTCGAGCGTCATCAAAGTTTTTCCTAGCTGTGTCATCATTGTCACAATCTGCTCAATCAGCGTTGAAGCAATCTTTCTTCCCTGAAATTTTCGTGCCACAGCAAGATTTGAAATATGAACATTCGCTCCTTTGTCCGTCAGACGAGTGCCGATAAAACCGACCACCTTGCCGTCGACCTCAGCCACAGCAAAAAAAGCATCACTATTTTGCACGATTTCATGCTCAAAATGTGAAAAAGTCCAAGGTACTTCCCCATCGTAAACATCCCGCTCAATCGCCAGCATT
The DNA here is from genome assembly GCA_021781855.1 of Bacillota bacterium. GTDB lineage: Bacteria > Bacillota > Bacilli > Lactobacillales > Streptococcaceae > Lactococcus. The sequence continues at coordinate 24,558 of JAJXWC010000011.1, forward strand.
TCAACAATATCTGCACGCTCCGCCAGACGATAATGCACGCCGTTACAATCACTTTCCAGTTCAATCTCACTCATATCAAGATAACGGCGCGGACTAAATCCGTTGAACGTAGCCGTCAATAGCTGTTTGAGCTTCTTCATGTGTTTCCAACCATTTCTCTTCTGCTTCAACTTTTTTCAGGTAATTCGGTGCAAAACCGTGCACAGACACGGGTTCTAATTTTTCAGCAATTTTTGCAATCTCATAAGCCGATGGTAATTTGACCAAGCTGTCAAAGATGATTTGTGCCTTGTCAAAGCCTGCGGATTCAATATTTGCAACAAAATTTTCTGTTTCGCCTGTAAAAATCACTTGGTCAAACAAATTAACTTTTTCTGACAAATCAGTCAAAAATTCACTAAACACACAGTGTTGGTCCGCCACAATCGTTTCACCATTTTGATAAACTGCCGCATAAGCAAAGCCGCGTC
>JAJXWC010000164.1 GCA_021781855.1 Bacillota bacterium
AAAAACGAATGGCAATTTGTGCAGTGCTTACTTCATATTTCTTCGCAAGGGCAATGATTTTTTCGTTTTCCAGCATATGTCCAGTCGCAAGTGGCGAATAAGCTTCAACTAGCAAACCATTTTCTTGTGCAAAAGTCGAAATTTTGGGTTCTGTGAATCCAACATAATATTGAATTTGATTGACCATTGGTTTAATTTTGGCACTCTCAAAGAGTTTCGTCATATCTTCAACGTCAAAATTAGAAATTCCAATCGCTTTTGCACGCCCACTTCTGTAAATATCCTCAAAAGCTCGCCAAACTTCTTTATTTCCTGCATCATTGCTCTTACCAATTTCGCGCCATGACCACGGCGCATGAATCAGGTACAAGTCAACATAATCAAGCTGTAGGCGTTCTAACGAACTTTCAAAATCAGCGATTGCTCCAGCATAAGTTTTTGTTTCTGCTGGACATTTTGTTGTGATGAAAAGCGCTTCACGTTCAATTCCACTGTCCTTAATTGCACGTCCAACGCTCGCTTCATTGCCATAGACTTTAGCTGTATCAATATGGCGATAGCCGATTTTTAATGCATCAGCCACGGCTTGATAAGCAACATCTCCATCTGGCGTTTGCCAAGTTCCAAAACCGACTTTGTAAATTTTTACACCGTTTGACAGTGTATAAGTATCTGTTAATACTGTCATTTTGTCCTCTCTTTCTACAGCCCAAGAAACACCTGCCGACAAATAATTTTCGTCCTACAGGCACTCTCGTGCAATCTTCCTCTATTATAACGCTTTCTCAAAAATAGAGAAAAAAAGAAGTTCGAAAACTTCTTTTTCTATCAGCTACCGCTTGTTCCAGTGCTATTTCCCGTAGAAACAGCACTTCCTGTTGTTGAAACATATTGTGCGGCATTGTTGCTATTTATCGTCACCAAACTTCCGTCAGTATTTACACCATAAACAGTAGGTGTTGTTTGACCTTTAGTTGTTACCGTTGCTGAAGGCATAAAGTAGGCTTGAGAAGGGTCAGAACCGAACCAGCCTTGATAACTAATCATTTTGCTGTCAAGTGCAGTAATCGGTGTCTCGCCTATTGACTGTCGCATAACATTTTGAACGGCCAAATCAACATCACGTGGGATGAACTGATAACTTGCAGCCAGTCCATCTGAACCTGTCGCTGTCTCACCAATCCCTTGATACTGCAGCGATACAATCTTGTTGAAGCAATTTTTGTACGACATGAGCGCCATGAGATTGCTCGTGCTTGATGAAATATTTGTTTTAAAATCTGAGGAAATGTCATTCAAGAATTTTTGATATTGTGTAATATTGTTCAGATTGAGCAATTTCTTGAAAAGTTGAGTCATGACTTCGCGCTGATGTGCTGTACGTCCATAATCACCATTGGGTAAGGTATCACGGTCGCGCGCAAAGACTAAAGCCTGGTCGCCATTGATATGCTGTACAGGATTACCTTGAATATAGGGAACTGTTGCGGTATATTCGGGCTCTGTATTTGCAATCGTAATCGTACTTCCAGAGTCATTAACCACGTCAATTCCACCGACATCATTAACCAAATTGACCAAACCATCCATATTCACGACAACGAAGTTATTGATTGGAATGCCAGCTTGTTCACTGATTGTATTCATTGCATACTGTACGGCGCTTGTAATGCCACCTGCATTGTATCCAGCCGGATAAGCAGCGTTCATTTTTTCTGTAGAAACAATGCTATTGCTGTTATCCAAGATTCGCGTCATGGTGTCGCGTTCCATGGAAACCATTGTTGTCGTATTTGTTTTAGGGTTTAGGGTTAAAACAATTTGAGAATCTGAATTACCATTCCAAGAACCTGAGCCACCACGCGAAGCATCACCTGTATCCACTCCCATGAGTAAAATCGTTAAAGGCTGCGTTGCCTTGATTGTTGCCGCACTTCCCGTATTTACATAGGTTTTTTTCAAACTTTTTTGGACATTGGATAAGGTGTAAGCAAAAACGCCACCAGCTGCAAGCAAAAGCACGGCTAATGTGATGAGGATATTTCGGAAGATATGATGTTTTTTCTTTGGTTTCATCGGATGTTCGCTTCGATGAAAATGTTGTTGATTTTCGATGATTTTTTCTCGTTTCTATTTTAAAAAAATATTTCTCTCCGATTATGACAAACTAAACTAAACCTAAACTGAATTTTTACTGATAATTGCTGAGATTTTATCATAATTTAGCTAAATATTTTCTTCTTCCTTCGATGATAAAGAAAAAACTCAAGCTTAATAAGATAAGGTAAAAAGGGAAAGCAATTTCTGTGAAACTCCAATGTTGAACTTCCGTGAAGCTCGTGGCGGCAGAAAAAACACTGCCCAAATAAAGAAATCCATTTTCAGTATCTGGAAAACGCCAGCCTTTGAATAAAGTGGGCAAACCTGCTAATAAGTCCGAAAGAATTGCTAAAATGATTGCAATACTAGGGTCTTTTGTCAAATACCAAGCGACCAGTGCTAAAAGCGAGATTGCACCACAAATGTAGTCAAAACGCTCAATTCCCCAATAAGCCCCCTTGTTCAAAAAAGAAGCAATGAATACTAAAATCGGACCAAATCCTGCCATGAAAACAGGCAAAGCAGCCCAAGACACACCACTCGAAAAAGCAGCTGCAGAGCTAATCAAAGGAGCAATTGCCCAAATCAGCCAAGTTACTTTATTCGGTCTGACCCGTCCGCGCAAAGTTGCAATGACGTAAGATAGCGAAAAAGTAAGAGCGACTAAAGCGCCCAGAATAACGAAGATGTGCATTTTTCCTCCTAAATTGTCTGTTTTTGTGCAATAGTTTTATTATATCAAGATGTGAACAGGAGCGCAATAATCACTTTAGCGTTTTGACAGGCGGGCTTAGCAAAAGAAAAATCCCTCATAGGATTGTTTCTTCAACGAATTGTTTCATCTGGAAAACGGTAGCTAGTAATTGCAAAATCTTCATAACGTTGAAAATAAAGTGTTTTACTTTTAAGCTCAACGGCACTTCTATAAATTGTATAAGTATCACTTCTTCCGTCAGATTTCGGTACGGTCACAGCGTTTAAAATATGCCAAGTTTCAATCACATTTTGATGCTCATTTTCAGGCGTAATTGCGCGTTCTTTGAGTACAGTCGCTCGAATGAAACGTGATGTAGGAGTAAAACCTCCTGGAAAAACAGGCTTTCCACTAAAATTTCCTGTAGAAATGCCATTGAGGGAATTTGATGAATTCGTAAAATCCAGATAAGGTTCGAGCTTTGCGATTTCACGCTCAAAACTTGGTGCGTTGGTCACTACACCAATTCGATTTTCAATAACAATAAGTTTTTTGTCCCGTGGCTCAATGCTAACCATCCGTCCTGTTGAATCAGTTACCGCAAAGTGCAAATCGTTGCGTCCGTACTTCATCAGAGAAAATTCATCAGTCATGAGCTGGACGTCATTCACTTTTTCAATAACTTCTGCTACTGAGCGGCAATTTCCTAAAAGCCACATGACAAATTCAAAAGGTGCAAGCTGAAGCTTAAAATTATTTGCTGTTTCACTATATTCGGAATGATTGGAAAATGTGAGTTTTTGCGCTGCCAACCCAAATTCATTGACACCATCGGAAATATCAGCGTGACTATCGGGAAAATTGCGGCCGATACCCAAAACCGCATACAAATTTTTCACCGATTTATGATTATAAGCGGTTTGCCAGGCATAACCTCGCGCCAGAGTCAATGGTGCTGGAGCAAACGTATGCCAATCCATTGTCCGTGCGAAAAGCAGACCACCGTCAGAAGATTTCATTTGAATAGATGTACACATAAATTCTATTCTAACATAAAATTTGGTTTGACAGAAAAAAAGTCTATCAGACATAGCTGACAGACTTGTCAAATCGGAAAAATCCGATTATTTATACATTTCAAGCAAAGCAAGGAAACTATCCGCTTCAAGTGAGGCACCTCCAACGAGAGCACCATCAATATTTTCTTTTGCCATCAATTCAGCAACATTGTTAGGTTTTACAGAACCGCCGTATTGGATACGAACTGCTTCTGAGACCGCTTTGCCGTAAAGGCGTTCAACAACTGAGCGGATAACGCCACAAGTTTCGTCAGCAATTTCAGCCGTTGCAGTTTTTCCTGTTCCGATTGCCCAGATAGGTTCGTAAGCAATGACAAGATTTGAAACTTGTTCAGCAGTCAAGCCTGCAAGGTCTTCTTCCATCTGACGTGTTACCCATTCTGCTGTTTTGCCTGCTTCATACGTTTCAAGTGTCTCGCCACAACAAAGAATAACACCAACACCCGCTGCAAAGAGCGCTTTTGCCTTTTTGTTAATCTCTTCGTCAGTTTCGTGGAAATATTCACGACGTTCGCTGTGACCGATAATACTGTATTCAATACCTTCAGCCGCAAGCATAGCAGGTGAAATTTCGCCTGTGAAAGCACCGGAATTTTCAAAATAAACATTTTCAGCAGCAACTTTGTAAGTATTGCGACCACGATGATGTGCAAGCGGTACAAGATAAAGTGCAGGTGCAGCAATAGCAACCTCTACTTTTTCAGGGTCAGGCAATTTTCCGTCGATATTTGAAATGAAAGCAAATACTTCTTTGAGGTTCTTATTTAGCTTCCAGTTACCAGCGATAAAAGGTTTACGTGATGACATTTTGGTCTCCTTAAAAATTGAGGATTGTATAGGTTGCCTCTAAAAACTCAGAATTAGCAGTTTTTAGAGATACCCAACGAAAATCCATTATTTGTTCTTTAATAATTTTATCACAAAAATGGTGGATTGTCAGAAACGAAATCAAATTTTGTCGGCAATCGAAGCAAAATTTTCTTTCAAAATCGCAACACTATGAGCAAATGCTTTCATTTCATCAACCGATAACGGCATTTCCAACAATTCACGCACGCCGTCACGATTGATGACCGCAGGCGTACCGATGAAAACGTCTTGATGTCCATATTCGCCATTCAAATAAGTCGATACTGGCAAAATCACATTTTCATTCCGCAGAATTGCACGTGTAATCCGCGCTAATACTGCTGCAATGCCGTAAGAAGTATTCCCTTTTCGTGTGAAAATATCAAAACCGACTTCTCGAATTTTCTGGTCCATTTCTGTATATTTTGGCAAACGATTTTCGATTTCCTTAATCGGCTTTGCGCCTACCGCAACGGTGCGCCAAGCGGTAAAACTGGAGTCACCATGCTCGGCCATGACGTAGCCATGTACATTCGTT
>JAJXWC010000012.1 GCA_021781855.1 Bacillota bacterium
TTGCTTTGGCAAGCTCATTGAATTCACGTTTGAGTTCGCCATCAATTTTGATATTTATAGTTTGTGTTGACATTATGAATACCTCCTATATACTATTTACACTTATTATAGCATATTTATAGATTTTATTTGAAAATTTTTATTTGAAAGAAGAAAAAATGCAAGAAAAAGACTTACAGGCTCTGTTTGAGCAGATGACGATTGAGGAAAAGCTGGGGCAGATGACGCAAACGACCGGCGAATTTTTTGTCGGAGATGAATTTTCTGATGAATTGGTCGAGACGGGACCGTCAATGGAAGATTTGGGATTTGATGAGGAAAGTGTTCATACCATTGGCTCGGTGCTTGGTGTGTCGGGGGCTAAAGCAATCAATGCAGTGCAGGCAGCTTATCTGGCGAAGTCTCGATTGAAGATTCCGTTGATGTTCATGCACGATGCGATTCACGGTTATCGGACGATTTTTCCAATTCCGCTGGCTCTGGCGAGTAGCTTTGACCGTGAAGCAGCACGGAAAGTCGGGGAGTTGACGGCTACAGAACTTCGGGCTGGTGGAATTCAGGTTGATTTTTCACCGATGACGGATTTGGTTCGCGATGCGCGCTGGGGGCGCGTGATGGAGAGTTTTGGCGAAGATGCGGTGGTCTCTGGCGAATTGGGTGCTGCGATGACACAAGGTTATCAAGGTGCTGAAAATGGTCGAATTGCTGAAAATGGTGTGGTCGCCTGTCTCAAACACTTTGCAGCTTACGGGGCGCCTGATGCAGGGCGAGATTATGCCAGCGTTGATATGAGTGCAAAAGAATTTTTCGGTTTTTATGCAAAGACTTACGAGTTGGCTTTGGCAAGTCATCCGCGAATGGTCATGTCCTCGTTTAATTCGCTCAATGGCGAGCCTGCGACAGCGAGCAAATGGCTTTTACAAGATATTTTGCGTGAGAAATTCGGCTATGAAGATTTGATTATTTCCGACTGGGGCGCGGTTTCTGAGCTGAAAAATCACGGTGTGGCAGCAGATGACAAAGCAGCAGGCGAATTAGCCCTCTTGGCAGGTGTAGATATTGAAATGGTGTCAAACACATACCTGAAATACGGCGCAGAATTAGCTGAAAAATCGCCCGAAATCGCAGCACAAATTGACCGTGCGAGCTGGCAAATTCTTCAGTTGAAAAATGAACTGGGATTATTTGAACAACCTTACGCTGATGAAAGAAAAGAAGCAACAACGATTCGTTCTGACGAACTTGTCAGCAATGCTAAAGAACTGGCAAAATCTTCCTGTGTGCTTCTGAAGAATGAACAAAACATTTTGCCGCTGACGATGGAGGAAAATTTGCTCATCATCGGGCCATTTGCCAAAACGCAAGAACTGCTCGGCAACTGGAACTGCAAAGGACGTTTTGTCGAAACGGTCAGTGTCGAGCAGGGTTTCAGAGCGCTGTCAAAAAATGTTTATGCTTATGAAACACTTGAAACAGTCCCGTTAGACCTCCTCAAAGCGACTGAAAAAGTCATTGTGACGATAGGCGAAAGCTGGGAAAAATCAGGCGAGGGACATTCCAGCAGCAATCTGGAATTATCAGAAAGCCAGCAAATTCTGATTCACACGCTTAAAGCGCAAGGTAAAAAGCTGATTGCGCTTGGTTTTGCAGGACGACCGCTTGTGCTTGAGTCTGTGATTTCAGACCTTGATGCGCTGCTTTGGACTTGGTATTTGGGTAATGAAGCGGGTCTTGCGATTGCCGAGTTGGTATTAGGATTGGACAGCCCGACAGGTCGCCTGCCGATGAGTTTTCCACGTGTCAGCACTCAGGTGCCACTGCGCTACAATGAGCTTCGCTCAGGCCGTCCTGCCAATGAGACTTCTTACAGTAGCCGCTATCAAGACCTTGAAGTCGGCCCACTTTTTCCCTTTGGCTATGGTTTGCGCTATGGCACGGTCAAGATGGAAGACTTAACGATTTCTAGTGCTGTCATTACTGACGAAAATCCTGTAAGCATTAGTCTGACTTTGACGAACGAAAGTCCTTATGACACAGCCGAAACAGTTATTCTTTACATGGAAGACCCAGTCTCTAAACTTGTGCGTCCAATTCGTGAGCTTCTTGATTTCAAACGGATTTCGCTCAAAAAAGGAGAAACAAAATCTGCCCAATTTTTGGTCAGCACGAACGATTTGTCCTATGTCAACAATCAAGCGGAAAAAGCACTAGAAACAGGGACGATTCGTTTCTATGTCAATGATTTGACTACCGTAATCGGAGAAATCGAGGTAGTTTGAGCAATGGAACGAATTGAAGGAATTGTTTCATCAGTAAGAGATTCTTTTTCTCCTGCTGATGTTTGTTTGGTTAAAATGTTAGGCTGTACACAGGAACAGGAGCAAATTCGTTTCGAGAAATCAGGTGGAGAACTACTTTACCAGCTCAAAGAAAAATTATCAGATGAAACACATTTTCTTATATTTGATTTTGTGAATCATAATTCCTTTGATGCGCGCTTAGAAATTCACTTTTACAGTGAAAAAGGAACTGAAAGTTCTCAATTTACCATTGTTCTTGCTATTTTGCCTGACTTTGAAACGCCAGTCGTTGTACCGTTTTCTTATTTGGATGGACAAAGTATGAATGGAGTGCAGCGCCCTGGTATTCTCTGTACCGCGATTGATGGTACACGTATGGCTCAACAGGACATTAAGTATATCGGAATTGCAATGTCGCCCTGTCATGTCAAGCCACTGCTAGAAATCAAAAATGTTCGTATTGAAAATACGGATGCAGCCGTTCAATACGATTTTTCACTAGAGGATTTGATTGACGAATTTGGTCAACGCAAAGGGCGAGACTGGCCAGGTAAAACACACGATTTGACAGAACTGTCAAATTATTTGAACAAAGAACTTGAAACGGCAAAAACAGCACTTTCTCAAGTAAAAGATAGCTATTTGGGGACAGGAGTAGTAAAATTTTCTGCTACAGGGTATTTTCATCTGGAAAATGGTAAATTGATTACACCTGATGGCAAAGAATTTTTTAGTTTTGGCTGTGCTGTAGTTATACCGAGGATTACGGGACCTTTGGGGGCTGAAAAAGAACATGATTATTTAAGAGCAAATCTGCAGAAGGTTTGGGAGGATAAAGCCTATGAAAATTGGGCAACGCTGACTAAACATCGTTTGCTCAAATGGGGAATGAATACTGTTGCTGCTTGGTCTGACCTAGAGTTTGCAAAAAAAAGCAAAATTACCTTATACTATTTTTCTTGACCATTTTCCAAGTACAAGTCAAAAGATTTATCGCGATTTTCCTGATGTTTTTTCAGAAGAATATCGAGAAAATGCGGTTAAATATGCTCAGCAGCTTTCTGATATTCAAAATGATTCTTATATTATCGGTTAGTTTAGTACCAATGAGCCGCTCTGGGCGTTTGTACGTCATCTCAATCTGGGTTATGAATGTCTGATTTCGTCAAAGGCTATTCAATCAAAAAAAGTATTGATTGATTGGCTTAAAACACGTTTTTCAACGATTGAACAGCTTAATCAAATCTTTGAAAGTGAGTTTTCAGATTTTTCCGAACTTGAAAGCGTAAATCTTCACACACCGATAGGTGAAAAAGCATTTGCTTTGCTTGATGAATTTACAACTGTTTTAATTCGTGAATTTGTTCGTGTTCCTGCAGAAAGTCTGCGGAAAGTCAACAACAAGTACCTCAATCTCGGATTGCGTTATGCTTTTATTTCATCTGAGCATCTTTTTGCGGGCAGTGAATTTCTCAATGTGTTCTCAATAAATTGTTATAACATTTCTGCGAAAGAAAATATTGAACATATTTATGAAGCAACCAAATTGCCAGTCATGATTGGCGAGTTTACTTTCGGTGCGCTAGATAGAGGGCTGCCAGCAACTTGTATTCAAGGTGTTTCAAGTCAAAGAGAACGTGGCAGAGCGATTAATCATTACGTTGAAGAAGCAAAATGGACAGGACATTGTATCGGTGTTCACCATTTTCAACTCAATGATGAACCTTATCTTGGAAGGTTTGATGGTGAAAATTATAATATTGGACTTGTTGATATTTGTAACAGAGAATATGAAGAAGTGACGGAGAGTTTTAAGCCGATTCACTATATTCCACCGATTTTCTTTTAGGAAGGTTGTGCGAGCAGTGGAAATGTCATGATATAATTTTACTCACTTTGATGAAGCAGAGCCTTATTCAGCGGAAATTTGAATTTCTACTGAATTTCGGGCGCAATCTATGAGGTCGCCCTGTCCAAGAATTCGGGCAAAATTCGGAGATAGTGCGGCTCATCAAGGGAGAAGCACATACTTCTGAGATAAAATAAATGTAAGGGGGATTAATGATGTCATTTTTCAAAAATGTTGATTTTGAAAGTTTATCGGAGGTTGACAAATCAATTTGGAATTATTTATCAGGCTCAAGCGAGAAAATTCCATATATGCGAGTCCGCGATATTGCTCACGAATCACATACTTCGCCATCGTCCGTCATGCGCTTTATCAAAAAATTGGGCTATGATAGTTTTCCTGAATTTCGTCTGGACTTTAAAGGCAATACTGCCGCACTGACGCAGGAAAAATTTGATGAACATATCTTAAATCGTGAAAAATTTCCCAAAGATATTGATTTTCGTTTGACAAATGTCGCAAAAACATTTTTAGAAAGTGAAAATGTTATCTTTTTTGGTGTTGGGATGTCGGCATATACTTGCGAATACGCTGCGCGCTTGTTTGCGATGCTCGGATTTAATACCACGGCTTTTACAGATAGCACTTACCCGCTTTTTCAAAAATTGGAAAACACGAGCGATAATGTGATGGTCGTACTTTCCATAACAGGTAATACAAGCGAGATTATCGAAATCATGAATGGCGTTAAAAATGCGCCAGACTACACTTCGGTGGCGATTACAAGTGATGCTGCAAGTCGCTTGGCGTTGATGAGCGACCATATTTTGAATTACAGCGTGGACTTAAAACGCGATAAACGCTACATGGATTTTACTTCGCAAATTCCTGCGATGTACCTGCTTGAACTCCTTTGCGAGAAAGTCCGATATCTGCAGCAGCTTGAAAAAGAAAATTGAGGTACATCTTAATTAATCTGATTTTACTTGGAACAAGTTTGTAGAGAAAAAAGTATTTCCTTGTTTATCCTGTCGCTTAAGAACCCAAAAAACAGGGCAATCGTATGTACAACTGGTACCTTAGAAAATAAATTAAAATATTAACATTAATGCTTGACAAAATCAAATTTAAATGATAATATAATGATATTAAGAATACGGTTACTTTTATACGGATTATATCCCTTTGCATAGTTATGATTAAGGGACGGAATGATTTTCTACTTACGCTTGTGTACATAATATATTACTCACATAGGGTAATTTGACTTAGGTGAGTTTAGAAAGAAGGCAGTACTATGATTTTTGCAGGACTTCTCGTCGGCGGTATCGTTACTCTTGTATTGTGGCCGGCAACTAAGGTATCTTAATTTGAAATCCTTTTGGAAATCAAATTAAAAAAGGAGCTCTATCATGTTAAAGAAGTTTTTAATCATTTTTAGAACTCTTGGAGAAAACACACCAATAGAAGATAAGGTTCCTATTATTTTTCTCTTTTGTCTAGTACAACTCATCATTTTGGGCTTCTATGCAAGTTTTTCGTGGATACCTGGGCTATATCGAGAATTAGTAGGAGCGCTCATTTCTTTTATTTGGGGCTTATCTGTACAAACGACTTCTCTTATGCTGGTGCACGAAAGAGAAGTCGTTTTTCTTTCAAGAGTAATTAAAAATTTTAATAAAAAGACTTATCTTGCACTCCCTCAGTTTATTTTAATGTTGATTTTTAACCTAGAGAGCTTGATTTCTTTACTCATATTTAGCCAATCCTTACTCTTTCTTTTACCCCTTATTTTGGGAGAGATTTCTGCATTATTTATTGGCTTTGCCACTTTATCTTGGCGAAAATCTTCAAAAAGAATTTATCACTTTTCAAGTCAGAAATTTCTGCTCCTTCAAAAGGAACTCTTGCTTTTTCTAAATACAAGTTATACTTACTTTTTTATCATCGTTTATTGTCTGGTTTTTTTTACGCTGGTTTATATCCGTCTTCCTCATTTGGTTTTTAATTCAATTTTGCTTCTAATCATTAGCGTCATGTTTAATGATACTTTCACATTAAACAGCCTAGGAATAGAATTTCACGTTTTATATGGCTTGAAAAGAGAAGGAATCGTTGATAAAAAAGCAATTCTTTCAAAATACAAAATTTGGTTTTTTATTGGATTATTTTTTTATTCGTTTTTGATTTTTGGATTTTTCTTTACTGCGAGAGAGAATGTTATCCTTACAATACTTAATCTGTTCGGAACTTATCTCTTAAATTTTTGTTTTACCGCTTTTTTATCGGTAAGAGGGGCTACAAGTTCTACAGGCTATTATCATGTTAAAATGAGTAACGTAGTGCTTGAATTAGTAGGGTTAGTCTTATTTATCCCTCTATTCGTTTTAGGAATTCAGAGTTTTTGGTTGTTCATCATGATTGGGATAGCTGTTGGGATATTGCAAAAAAAGATTAAGGATACTGTAGTGAGGAAATTTACAAAATGGGATTGAAAAAAATAAAAGTAGAAGATTTTAGTTTTTCATTTGAACATCAACTTTTCCATCAAGTGAATTGTGAAATTTTTGAGCAACAGATTACTATTTTATTAGGACGAAACGGTGCAGGAAAAACGACTTTTTTTGATTGCCTTGCTGGAGAGTTAAAAGGACAAGGAGGAAAAATCTCTTACCAAACCTCATCTGATGAAGTTGTTTCACAACTTTCAAATTCAGATTATGGCTATATGAGCGATGACTTTTTCTACTATGAACGATTAACTGTAGAGCAAATGTGTTCGCTTATTGCTCGTCTCAGAGAACAGGAAAAGTCAGATTTTCAAGAAAAATATACTCGCTATATGAAACAACTAAAATTATCAGATTATGAAAAAGTAGCAGTCAAGGATTTATCATTAGGAACGAAACAAAGAGTTCATCTTTTGATCACGATTTTGCATGAACCATCGCTTATTCTATTGGACGAGCCAACGAATGGGCTAGACCCTGAGCAAGTTCATGGCTTTAAGCTGTTAGTGAATGCTCTGAAAGAAGAGGGGCGAATTATTCTGATTTCTACACACTCGTTGAAATTGGTAGAAGATATCGCTGACCGCGTACTTTTACTTTCTGATAAAAAAATTAGGGAGATGAACAAAACAGATAATTTAGAACAGACTTTCTTAGAAAATATCGGAAGTAGTTGATTTTATAAAAACAAAGATAGGAAATTTCAAGTTAATCAGCATCTCATTAAAAAAATGAGGTGTTTTTTTATTTCTTCATCTGGAACGTGGTGTGCCATCCTGAAACTATAATCTTTTTTGGGAAAAATATACCAATTTTAAGAAAACGATTGCACCACTTTATTGATTATTTTATAATAGGGCTATCCGAATAATAAAGTGGTTCTAAAACACATTTTACTTTGCTGCTGTATCGCTCAAGATTGTGGATAGACAGGCAAAATTTGTGTTAGCATTGCGATTAGGTGCCTTTAGTATATAACGAAAATGAACAGCATATACGAAGCGTCTTCACATTTTAACTCAACTGAGTTCGCCCTCCTTGGCAGGTGCGAAAATATAGGATAGCCGTTGCGAGTTTACTCGCTTACGGATATGCTAGTTGTTACACCTAGATAAATCGGAGAACCGTGCTTCGCACGAACCGTCCGATTTCCTATCTCCGCAGCGTAGCTGCTACGCTGTCCGCTCTCGCTAAGCGACTAAAGTCGCAAGTCGAGCAGCAATTTTCGACGCTGCCAAAGCAGTCGGACTCACATCTTAATTTAACTGAGTTCGGGCTCGCAGAAGTGAGTGAAAATAGATAAATCACAGAACCTGCACTTCGTGCAGAACCTTGTGATTTCCTAATTTTCATCACTTCTAAACGCTCGCCCTCACATCTTAAATGGAGGCAATATGTCAAAAGTAGTAAACGGCTTTATCCGAAGCCAAAATAAACGTTTGGTCAATGATGCGGGAGAGATTCTTCTGAAAGGCTGGGGCATTGGCAACTGGCTGCTCTGCGAAGGCTATATGTGGAAACATGATGAGAGTAAACGTATGGACCGTCCCAATCGTATTGAGCAGGTCATTCGTGAACTCGTTGGAACGAAAGCAGCAGCAGAATTTTGGCTGAATTATCGAAAAAATTATTTCACTCAAGAGGATGTGGCACGTATCAAAGCACAAGGCTACAATTCCATTCGTCTGCCGATTAACTGGCGGCTTTTTATGGAGGATGAGCCGGGTATTACATTTGACGAATATGGTTTTGATATTCTTGATGAAGTGGTCAAATGGTGTGAGCAGGCAGATTTGTATGTCTGGATTGATTTGCACGGCGCACCGGGCGGTCAGACAGGGGCAAATATTGATGACTGTATTGATGATGTTCCTAGGCTCTATATGGATGATGACAAATTTGAAAAAGGTCTTGCACTTTGGGAAGAAATTGCTAAACGTTATGCGGATAATCCTGTTGTTGCAGGATATGATTTGCTCAATGAACCTATTCGTCCTGAAAATGGCCCAGATGTTCCGGATTGCGAACAGCTTGTTCCTGAACTTATCCGATTTTATCAACAAGCGATTAAGCGAATTCGGGCGATTGACAAGCATCATTGTTTTTCTATCGAGGGACATCATTGGGCAACGGACACGACAATTTTTAATCAGCAGTATGATGACAACTGGGTACTTCATTTCCATCGCTACTGGGATAATCCAGAAGAAAATATTTTTGAGAAATTCATCGCGCTACGTGAAAAATATAATGTACCGCTCTGGTTGGGCGAAACAGGAGAAAACACGCATGACTGGTTTTCTGCGATAACAGCAATCTGCGACCGCGAGCACATTTCTTATCATTTTTGGCCTTACAAAAAAATGGGAAATGACAATGGTTCAGCCGAAATTCCTGTTCCGACCAACTGGGACCAAATCATTGGGTACTCTAAGCAAGGCGCACACCCCGGATTTGCTCAAAGTCAAAAGATTTTGGCACAGTTTTTAGAGAATATGAAACTTGAGCATTGTATTTTACATGACCATATTGACATGGCGATTTTGCGCAATGGTGAGTATGTTCACCGTACGCCAAATTTCATTGGTCAGGAAGAAAGAATACAAGCCCAACCCAAAAATGAAAATCTTTTCAACTATCGACGCGGATTCGGTTTAGAACTCGAATTAGGCTCAAATTATCACGAAGAACACGACAAACATCATGATTATTGGCGAAATTATGACCTTGTTCTCCAAGCTGGCGAAAGTGTCCAGTATGATTTGCCTAACTTTGATTTCTCAGAAATTGTTTTGAAAATTGACCAAGTCTATGAAGCTTGCGAATTTGAAATGTTGGGACAACATTTTTCCTTAGCGAGTGCCCACGGTGAAATTACGATATCACGGCAAGATTTTGAGTTAGGAGAAACAATTTTGCTGAGCTGTCAAAAAGGCAAAGTCCAGTTCGAATACTTGAGATTTAGATAATTGATATATTCCATCATCTCATCAAAAATGAGATGATTTTTTGATTTTCATCTGGTACATAGCGTACCTTTTTGATACCATCATCTTTTTCGTGAAACTTATACCTAACTTAAAGAAAACGATTGCATCACTTTATTGATTATTTTATAATTAGAGTTATCAAAAATAAGGAACGAAAAAATGGTTCAGATAACTCAATTTCCCAAGCATTTTCTCTGGGGAGGAGCAGTAGCTGCTCATCAGATAGAGGGTGCTTATGATGTGGATGGACGCGGACTGTCCATTGCAGATGTGATGACAGGCGGCAGTAATGGTGTTGAGCGCGAGATTACTGACGGTGTGGTCAGCGGCAAATATTACCCCAATCATGAAGCGATTGATTTTTATCATCGTTACAAAGATGACATCAAACTTTTCAAAGCATTGGGCTTAAAAGCCTTTCGGACGTCGATTTCATGGTCACGGATTTTCCCGAATGGCGATGACGAGTTTCCTAATGAAGCAGGGCTAAAATTCTATGATGACTTGTTTGACGAGCTTCGTGCAAATGGGATTGAGCCAGTGATTACGCTTTCTCATTTTGAGATTCCCTATCATCTCTACACCGAATACGGCGGTTTCAAAAATAAAAAATTGATTGACTACTTTGTCAAATATGCCGAGACAGTCATGACACGCTACAAGGACAAGGTCAAATACTGGATGACCTTCAACGAAATCAACAATCAAGCAGACGGTGCGTGGGATTTGCACGTTTGGACCAATTCTGCCTTGCGTTTTATCCATGATGAAACACCTGAACAGCGACAGGAAATCACTTTCCAAGCCAGCCTGAATGAATTGATTGCTTCGGCTAAAGTCGTCAAACTCGGTCACCAAATCAATCCTGATTTTCAGATTGGTTGCATGATGGCTTATGTGCCGGTCTATCCATATTCGTCAAATCCAAGCGACCAGATGGCAGCGGTCAAAGTCATGGAGCGGCGCTATTTTTATAGCGATATTCATGCACGGGGCGAAATTCCACGCTATGCTCTGAATTACTGGAAAAATCATCATTTTCATATTGACTACACTGAAGAAGAACTTCAGGCACTCAAAGAAGGAACCGTTGACTATATTGGTTTTTCTTACTATATGTCTGATACAGAAACCACGCTGACCGAGCTGTCAGGCTGGGAGATTGAAGATTTTCCCCATGCCAAGATTGCCAAAAATCCTTATATCAAAGCTTCAGACTGGGGCTGGCAGATTGACCCCGTCGGACTGCGTGTCGTGCTCAACACTGTCTATGAGCGCTACAATAAGCCGCTCTTTATCGTTGAAAACGGCTTTGGCGCTTATGATAAAAAAGAAACAGACGGCAGCGTTCATGATGATTACCGGATTGCCTATCTCAAAGCTCATATTGAACAGATGGAAAAGGCTGTCAATGAAGACGGTGTGGAACTCATGGGCTACACGCCTTGGGGTATCATTGACATTGTCAGCTTTGGCTCTGGTGAGATGGAAAAACGGTATGGCATGATTTATGTTGATAAAGACAATCAAGGAAACGGTACATTGGCGCGCAGTAAAAAAGATTCATTTGACTGGTATCAAGCGGTTATTCAGCACAATGGATTATTTTGAGAAATCTGATGCCCAATGAAACACCTTGTACCAAAGCGGTACAAAAATCTTAATTATGAAAACGATACCATTTACCTGTTAAACGCTTTTTAAGCCCTTAAATTCATGCTATAATTTAAACAGTTTTAAAAAGAAAGCGAGTTCAAAAGGGAATCCCTTTTTCCTTGTTGTGAAACAACAAGGAGGCTCAAAACGAAAGGAGCAGTATTTTGGCAGAAATAAGCCCTGTCTCAGATATAGAACATCCACTTGTTCGTCCTGTAAAAAATGAACCCCCAACACATTATCCTAGTGGAAAACCGAAGAAAAAAGAAAAAATTAGCAGATGGTTTTACGATTTCCGTCGTCAATGGCAGTTGCAACTCATGGTCTGGCCCGGAATCATTTTCCTAATTATCTTTTCTTACATTCCAATGTGGGGCGTTCTAATTGCCTTCAAAAACTATGGAATGACAGACACCTTCAGTTCAGCTCCCTGGGTGGGATTGTCCAACTTCCAGCAGATTGTTTCAGACCCAACTTTCTGGAGCTCAATGGTCAATACTTTAGCCATCAGTTTGATTAAACTTGGGATTCAATTTCCTCTGACCATCATTATGGCAGTTATGATTTATGAAGTTAAGGAAGGGATTTTCAAGAAAACAGTTCAGACGATTTCATACCTCCCTCACTTTCTCTCATGGATTGTCCTCGGCGGAATGATTATCTCTTGGATGGGAACAGGCGGTATCTTTAACCAACTTCTCGGTTTGATTGGAATTCATTCAACGGCCAATCATTTGCTTGACCCCAATAGTTACTGGGCGATTGCTTCATTGTCAGACACTTGGAAAGAAGTTGGTTGGGGGACTATCATGTATCTGGCGGCTATGTCAGGAATTGACCCGACGCTTTATGAGGCGGCAACAATTGACGGTGCTAGTCGGATTCGAAAAATCTGGTCCATCACAATTCCGAGCATCCGTTTCATGATTATCTTGCAGCTCATCATGTGGGTACCGGGCATTATCGGCTCCAATCTTGACCAGACAATGGCGCTGATTAATGGCGCAATTTATCAAACCGCAAATGTCGTCAATTATTATACGTTCCAAATGGCGATTGCCCAAGGAAATCTCTCCTATGGTACTGCCGTAGGTCTTGGAATGTCTGTTGTCGGCTTGATTTTAACACTCATGGTTTACTTTGCAACGAAGAAACTAAATGACGGCGTGTCCGTTTTGTAGAAAGGGGGGGGAAAATGATTAAGAAAAATAAAAACAAAGTGAAAAACGGTCGTACATTTGATGTCATCAATATTGTACTATTGCTTGTTTTCTCCGCTTTGATTGTGATTCCAGTTTATAATATTGTTGTTTCCTCCTTTGCAACGGGGACAGAACTGAGCAATGGCTTTGGAATTTTCCCCTCAAAGTTGACTTTAGGAAATTACAGTCATGTCTTGAGTGACCCGACCTTGTGGAATGCTTTTGGTATTTCTGTGGCTAAAACGGCTATCGGAGCGGTTACCCATGTTCTCTTTTGCGCCCTGATGGGCTATGGTATGAGTAAAACTTACCTCAAAGGACGAAAATTTTACTCGGTTCTTGCGATTATTACGATGTATTTCGCAGGGGGGATGGTACCTTCATTCTTGCTGATTAAAGAATTAGGCTTGCTGAATAATTTCTTAGTTTACATTATTCCGGGCTTGTTGTCTTACTTTGATGTCATCTTATTCTTTAACTTTTTCAGAAATATTCCTACCTCACTCGAAGAATCTGCAAAGATGGACGGTGCAAGCGAATTTCAAGTTTTTTGGAAAATTGTATTGCCACTGTCTAAACCTGCTTTGGCTACGATTGGTCTGTTTAACGGCGTAGGACAATGGAATGATTTCTACACTGCACTGCTTTATATCAATGATAAATCACTTTATCCCTTGCAGATGCGGATTTATCAAATTATCGAGCAGGCACAGATTACGGCATCTAAAGGTTTTAATCCGCTAGCGGCTTCGATTGTCTCTTCTCAAGGAATTCAGTTGGCTACGATTGTAGTAACGGCACTTCCTATTTTGATTGCCTATCCGTTCTTGCAAAAATACTTTGTCGGCGGCATGATGATTGGCGCAGTCAAGGAATGAAGCAGAGACTTACTTGGGAACCAGGTTTAGGGTACAACCTCTGGGAGCACCCTGTTCACTTATGGTATCCATTCGCTCTATCTTCACTTCGTTACTAAGCATCTAGTCGTAATCGCAAGTGGCCCGCCTAAGAGGCAGGAGATTGCGACGAGCTACTTTAGTGGCATAGCTAGAGCGTAGCACGAAGTGCTGAGATAAATTTTGTTAAAATGACCGCAATGTCGCAAAACTAAGGAATGTAAATTTTATATATAAGGAGATTCTTCAAGATGAAGAAATCAAAAATGATTGGAATTGCAGCGGTATCTCTGTCTGCAGGTCTCTTACTTGCTGCTTGTAGCAGTTCAAATGCATCTGGTTCTAGTGATTCAAGTGGCGGAGTTCCTTCAGGAGTGAAACTTCCTGCTGCTCGTGTCAAAGCAACTTCAAGCGCACCAGCTTGGAAACAAGACACTAAAAAAGCAAAAACACTGACTTGGTTTGTTGACCAAACTTGGTGGAATGTCAACTGGGGTCAAGATGCCGTAACCAAGCAGATTGAAAAAGAACTCAACATCAAAATTAACTTTGTTGTCGGTGATGATACTAAGTTAAATACTTACTTTGCAGGCGGAAATCTGCCCGACATCATCACAAATGACAGTATGACCAACCAAGCAGCTCAAACAGCAAATAAATGGGCTTTGCCATTGCAAACTCTGGCAAGCAAGTATGACCCTTATTTTAATACAGTCGCAAGTTCACAAACTTTGGACTGGTACAAACTCTCTAACGGTTATTCTTACGGCTATCCTGGATTTTCTAACACTTCAGCAGATTACAGCTCAGGAAATATCAAGCCAGAAGAAGGTTTTGTTATCCAGAAATCAATCTATGATGCTTTAGGTCAGCCTAAGATGGATACTCCTGCCGATTTTGTCAAAGTTGAAAAAGAAATCAAAGCAAAATATCCAAAAGATATCACGATGGGCTTCACAGACTTGGCAACAACAGTCCAAGACTTAGCTGGTGTGCCTTATTACAAAGACGGCAAATATTATGACCGTAATACTGACTCTGGTTATCTGACTTGGTTAGATGCGATTCGTCAAGTTCACCAAGCTGGCGGAATTTCTGATAATGACTTCAGTAATAATGCTTCGACCTTGTTCCAACAAAATCTTTCGTCTGGTAAATATGCAACAGCCATCGTCGGCGGAGCAATCAACCAAGCTGCTTCACTGCAACAATGGAATTCGGCTCACCCAGCAGACCAATATATCGTTGTCAATGCTATTACACCACTCAATGGTTTGAAACCTGACCTTTCACAAGCCGGTATCTCTGGTTGGCTCGGTAACTACATCACAAAAGATTGTAAAGACCCAGAAGCAGCAATCGAACTCTTTACCTATCTGCTTTCAGAAGAAGGACAAATTACAACAACTTATGGTGTTGAAGGTCAGACTTATACCAAAGACAGCAGCGGTCAAATCAAGATTATGCCTGCAATCAAAGACTTGACAACGAATAATCCAACAAAAGCAGCGCAAGAATATGGTATGCCCGACCAATTTGCTCTCTTTGGTCATGACAAATACAAAGCACTTGACCCTACAGATTCTTATTCCCCAGCTTTGACAACCTTCTTTGATTGGGGCAAAGGCTTGCTTACACCTGAATTCCCAACAGAAAACGTAGCGCCTAAGACAGGTACAATCCAGGCAACCAACTATTTAGCCATTCAAAATAACTGGACGACTGAAAATATTGCACTGGTGCGTGCAACGAGCGAAAGCCAATTCAACTCAATAGTTAGTCAATACAAATCATTCCAAAACAGTCATGGTTGGTCAGCAATCCAATCCAGCTTGAATAGTCAAGTCCAAGCTAACTTGAAGAAACTGAATATGTCAAGCACTGCAAGTACACCTAATAAATGAAGTAGAGGTTAAATTTCAAGCTTGTCATTTAGACCTGTGACTTGAACTTCCGGCTTTACATTTTTATCTAGCTGCTTTAGCAGTTAGATAAAAGGAACATCGTAGAGCAGAGATAAAGCAAAGCATTTCGAATGGGGGCTGGGGATATCCCAGCCCCCATTTTTTTGATAAAATGGTCTAAGAAAAAAAGTGAGAAATTTAGCTGCTTAAGTGGCCTCCTTACAGATAGTAAAACGAGACAGCTTGTCCTCGTTAACAGAATTTAGAAAGCAATCATGAATAATTTTTTTGATGTCAATAGTATTTTTTACCGCACGCTGTATAAGGTTTATCAGATTGTCGTATTGAACGTTTTGTTTATTTTAGCGTCTATTCCTTTAGTGACGATTGGCGCGACGACAACGGCACTTTATGTAGTCAGCTTTAAGATTCACAGCGGGACGCTTGAGGGCGGACTGCCTCGCGCTTTCTTTCGGGCGTTTAAGGCTAATTTTCGTAAGGCAACGCTGATTTGGGCAGGCGTGATGACCGTGCTTGCTCTGATTTTGTTTGCTTGGCCTTTGCTTGCGGCGGCAATTCATGCTTTTGCTCCGCTTTTCTACGTATTTATCTTGATTGTGACTGTGCTCATGCTGAGTCTGACTTATATTTTTCCGCTTTTGGCACGCTTTGAAAATTCGATAAAACAGACGATTAAGAATGCTTATATCATGAGTCTGGCAAATATTGCTTATAGTATCATTGCGTTGGTGATTAATTTTGTGGTGATGGTTGTGGTGCCGATTTATCTGTCGCAGCTCCTCTTTTTGTGGATTTTTACCGCTTTTGCCTTTGCGGCTTTTGCCAATAGCTTTATCTTAAATCATGTTTTTCAAAAATATATCGAGAAAGAAGAAAAAGAAGAAAAGAAATGAAAATTTTATCTATCGGAAATAGTTTTTCGCAGGACGCACAGACTTATCTGCATGACTTGGCACCAGAGCTTTATTGTGTCAATCTCTATATCCCTGGGTGTTCGCTAGAGCTGCATTGGCACAATGCGGTGAATGACAAAGCCGCTTATATGCGTCAGGAAAATGGAGCAGAGTCAGATGAGTATGTGTCGATAAAAACGGCACTCCTTGAGGAAAAATGGGATATTGTGACCTTGCAACAGGCGAGTCATGATAGTGGTATTTTGGTGAGCTTTTCGCCTTATATTGAGCAGCTTTCTGGCTATGTGACTGCTCTGGCACCTCAAGCACGGCAGCTCATTCATGAGACTTGGGCTTATGAGCAGGGAAGCAGTCATGAGGCTTTCGGGCGATACGAGAACAGTCAGGCACAGATGTATGCGCAAGTTCATACGGCTTATCATGAGTGCGCGCAACGTCTGGGCTTGCAGGTCATTCCAGTAGGCGAGGTCATTCAGACTTTGCGGGCTCTGCCCGAGTTTGATGTGACAGCAGGTGGACGTTCGCTTTGTCGGGACGGTTATCATCTGAGCTTAGCTGAGGGACGTTATGCTGCAGCTGCGACTTGGGGTGCCTTTTTGACGGGAAATTTACAAAGCCGTTCATTCTTGCCTGAATCGGCTGACGGAGCAGTAATAGCGCAGATTAAGAATGTGGTTGAGAAGGTGGTGAAGCATGAAAATTGAGCAGCTAAAAAATGTGGTCAGCACTGACAGCGGATATGTTTTTGAGCGGTCAGGCGGTGAAGTGATTTTTCGGGTAGAAGAGGGAGAAATCAGCGCTAACAGCCAGTTTTTCGCCTTTGATTTTGAAAATTTTCAGGATTTTTCAGCACGAATTGAGATTCATTTTTATCGCAAATTAACAGAAAAGCCTGATTTTTCGATTACGACAGGGATTTTGCCGAAAATTGCCACAACAGTAGAAATTCCGCTGTCTTATCTGGATGGGCAACAGCTATTTGGCGAGCGCCGTAAGGGGATTTTGAAAACGGTCGTCAACGGCACACGTATGAATACAGCCGATATTCAGTTTGTCGGGATTTTCATGGCAAAATGCCATCTCCAACCCGTCTTGAAAATCGAAAGTCCAAGATTTACAGCGGAAGCTGCAGCCGAAGATGATTTTTCATTTGACCGCTTGATTGACGAATTTGGACAGCGTGCTGACAAAGATTGGGTGGGGAAAACACATGATTTGACCGAGTTGTCAGCCTATCTGAATGATGAGCTTTATCTGGCAAGGGAGTATTTGAGCCAGCACCCAGAAGAAAATTTTGGCGGGACTGGAGCAGCAACCTTTGCTGCAACTGGCTTTTACAGAGTCGAAAAAGAAGTTGAGCCAGCGGATAATTTTAACGAGGAAAAAGTGCGCTGGCGGATGATTACGCCTGACGGGAAGGAATTTTTCGGATTTGGCTGTGACGTTGTGGAACCGCGTGTCACTGGTGCGACTGACGAGGAAGAATATGCACTGACCAACCTGTCAAAAGTCTGGGGCGAGCACGCTTACGAAAATTGGTGCTTGCTGACGAAATACCGCTTAGCAAAATGGGGAATCAACACGGTCGCTGCTTGGTCTGACCTTGACTTTGCCCGGCAATACAAACTGCCCTATGTCACGATTTTTGAATGGTATCCGCATACGAAGCAAAAGATTTATCGAGATTTCCCGGATGTTTTCTCAGCGGACTTTCAAAAATCAGCCGAGCAGTATGCGCAAGAACTGACCGCTTTCAAAGATGACCCTTATCTTATCGGTTATTTCATGTCCAACGAGCCAAACTGGGCATTTTCTTGGGGACTCAAACTAGGCTATGAAACCTTTTGTGCTTCGGCTGAGCTGACAAGCAAACAAGTGCTGATTGACTGGCTAAGCCAGCATTATGACACGATAAAGGCGCTGAATAAGGATTTCGGTACAAGATTTACAAATTTTACCGAAATTTTGAGTGCTGACCATTCAGTCAAAATCAAGAAAAAAGGCTTAAAAGTGCTCAAGAAATTCCAGAAAGTCCTGATTAACGAATTTATCCGTGTTCCCGCTCAGGCACTACGTAAGGTCGATAGCCAGCACCTGAATCTTGGAATTCGCTACGCCTTTATCAGTGATGACAGCCTTTACGAAGGCGCAGAATACCTTGATATTTTCAGCATTAACAGCTATGATAATTCACCAGCAAAAAATATCGAAAAAGTATTTAGCCATACCGAGAAACCAGTCATGATTGGCGAATTTCACTTTGGCGCCCTTGACCGTGGACTGCCTGCGACAGGGATTTGCGCGGCGATTGACCAGAAAAATCGAGGAAAAGCGATTTCTTACTATCTCACGGCGGCAAAAGAAACAGGGCACTGTGTCGGGGCGCATTATTTCCAACTCAACGACCAGCCTTACTTGGGCCGCTTTGACGGTGAAAACTACAATATCGGCTTAGTCGATGTCTGCAACCGTGAATACACAGAAGTGACAGCAGTCATGCAGCCCGTTGAGCGGATTCCAGAGGTATTTTTCTAAATGATGACCACCTATCTCAAACGTTTCAAATTTCAAAATTTTTTAGTCTTTTTGCTGATTACACTAGATGCTTTGCTTACTGTTGCAGCAACAGTTTTTCTGGCTAATCAGATTGATGCTCTGGTTGCTAAAAATCTTCATGCTTTCATCCTTTGGGTGCTTTTAGATTTATTGGCTTGGATTTTAGACGCAATCGTTAATCGCTTGTGTGATGTACGGATTGAATCAACAATTCAAAGCCAACTTAATGCTGTTCGCGGGGATATCGTTCGGGCGCTTGCGCAGATGGAATATCAAGATTTTCGTAAAAACAGCAAAGAAGACTATAATTCTTGGCTGCACAATGATATGAGTCAGCTCTATGATGATGGATTTCGCCAGATTTACTGGGCTTATGAGGGCATCACGGCAATGATTTTAGCGAGTGTGGCACTCGTTTATTTCCACTGGCTTTTGTTGACCAGCACGCTTATCCTTTCTGTTATCTTATTTTATCTTCCTAATTTCTTCAAAAGACGTTTGAAAAAAGTGGCGCAAGAAGTGTCTGAGGTCAACAAACAGGCGCTTGATAAGACCACGGATTATCTAACAGGTTTTGAAGTGCTCTTTCATGATAATCAGATGAATCACTTTAGCCAAAAAATCATGTCTGTTTTCCAAATCATGAAAAAGACGAAGGTCAGAAGAACACAAGCAACGGCAACAGTTAATGCGGTACTCCGTCTAAGCAGCGTAAGTGCAAATATTACCATATCAGCTATTGCAGGCTATCTCATCTTTACCAAATCAATTGGCAATTGGTGCCATTGTGACAACAATTAATTTTGCAGGGATGATTTTCAACTATTCTAAAAATGTAACCAATAATTTCATCACTCTGCAAGCAACGGGTTCTCTGCTTGAGAAATATCCCAAAATCCAAGAAAAGCAAAAAAACCTTGCGAATGCTCATTTCGAGCAAAGCTTGTCAGCTAAAAATCTCTCTGTTTGCTTTGAAAATCAAAAGGAAATTCATTATCCTGACTTTACGATTGAAAAGGGAAAAAAATATGCGATTGTTGGCGATTCAGGAAGTGGCAAATCCACGCTAATTAATATTTTATCTGGACAGATTACGGATTATCGTGGAGCGCTATTATTGGATAAAACGGAGTTTCGGATGTTGGATATGGCTTCGATACGAGAGTTGATTGCGCTTATTCCACAGTTTCCTTACCTTTTTCGAGAAAGTTTCCAAGAAAATCTAACGATTGGACGTGATATCTCGCCAGATATTTTCGAACAATCCTTAAAAATTGCTCAAGCGGAGGAATTTACAGCACAAAAATTAACCACAAAATTTGATGAAAACCTATCAGGCGGACAAAAAGAGCGGATTTCGATTGCTCGTGAACTCATGGGAGATAAACCTATTCTCATCATGGATGAAAGTACCGCAAGCTTGGATAAAGCAACGGCACTTGCGATTGAGCGAAATATTTTGCAAGATGAGCGCTTGACGGTGTTGATGATTACGCACCATTTATACGATGAAAGTCGTGCTTTGGTGGACGGTTTGATTGAACTTTAGGAAGGAAGCAAATTGACCTATCAACTTTTTGCAAACGACAAGCAGCAGCCAGTTCATCGGATGACGCGCTACACTGATTCTGTCGTCAATTATTGTAAGTTCACGCTTGCTGATGCTGATGAACCACTCGAAATCGAAATTTTGGCAGCACAAGATTTCGCTGATTTTACTTTAAGTCCTGAGCAACTGGAGCTTCAGCCTTTTGTGGCGGGAAATCGCATGAAACTAAAAGTAGAGCGAGCACACTATCTGGTGCTTCGTGCTTCTGGGCTAGAAGATTTATTTATCTTGATTGACCAGCCACAGATTTGTCCGAAAAATAGGATAAAGCTAGATAAGGTTGACCGTACAGGCAAAGAAGATGTTGCAGAGAAGCTCAACTCACTCATGCAGGAGCTGGCGCAGTCGGGGCACGCAGAGACGTTCCACCTTCCAGCGGGCACTTACCTCAGTAGCCAGCTCACGATACCGAGCAATATCACGCTCTTTCTTGATGAAGACGCGCTGCTTATGGCAAATCCTGATGCTAGATTTTATCCTAATCAAGCGCTGCTCTATTTTGAAAATGTCCATGATGCTGCGATAAAAGGTTTAGGCACGATTGATGGCAAGGGCAGACTTTTACGTCCGCAAGCGGATATTCAGCTTTTGAAAATAAAGAATTGTGCAAGGGTAACAATTGATGGATTGCTTGAGCGAGACAGTGCTTTCTGGTGCAATCACGTGCAAGAATCGCACGATATTAGTTTTCGCAATCTCAAAGTTATCAATTATCGACCAGCGCAAGGAATGGCAAATACTGATGGTCTGAACTTCGACAGCTCACACGATTGCAGTCTTGAAAATGGCTTTTTCTACACGGGAGATGATAATTGTACAGTCAAGGGAACCGTATTTGGCGGTGAAAGTCATCATATTCTGTTTAAACATTTTCTGGGTTATAGTAATTCTGCCGCCTGCAAGATTGGCACTGAAACGCTCAACGATACCATTTCTGATGTACGATTTGAAGCGGTAGATGTGGTGGCTTGTGACAGGGCACTGGTGATTTGTGGTTTTGACCGCGCGCGGATTTCTGATGTTTGCTTTTCGGATATCCAGATTGAAAATATTGTACCGCAAGGCATCGGCGCTGAAAAATCACGTTTCATTGATTTCCGGATTACGGATAATACTTGGCGGACTTGTGTAGGGGAATGCCGAATTGAAAATGTGAGCCTTCAGGATATTTCGCTCTTGCCAGATAGCGCTGATTTTTCCTCACGGATTGAAGGAAGAACAGCAGAATATGCTGTTCAAAATCTCAATTTTAAGCAAATTAAGGTGAAGCATCAGCCGATTTTTGAGGCAAAATCTGCACATATTTTCACAAATGAATGGGTAAAAAATATAAAATTCGAGGATAAAATGAATGATACAGTGGAAATAAATGGACAAGTAACTGACTTTAAAGGAGAAGTAATTGCAAATTGTGATGTTATGCTTTATCATGCTGATTTTACACCTGCTTATCAAACTAAGTCAGATACATTCGGTTTTTATTGCTTGGATAAGGTTGAAAAGGGAAACTATTTGGCGCTATATGCGCTGAATTTAGCTCAATATCCACGAGCTGAAAATATTCGAGAGGAAGAAATGCGTCTTGAATTTTGGGCATGGAATGTGATAGCTGATAGAAATCTGGTTATTAATCCACGGTATGATAGACTTGAATTGTATGGGACTCATGTTTTCAAAGTTTATGGTGGCTACAAGGGTTATTTCGTCTATTTTCGCCCAATGAGCTTATCAAAAACATTAGCTTATCCTAATTATAAAAATAAAATTGAAATGGAAAAGGCAGGCTTTGATGTTTCTGTAAAAGCTGATGATTTAACTGTTAAGGTATTTGCTGATGAGGAAGAGCTAAAGATAAATTCGATAACTGCTGTCGAAGAATATGTAGGCAATCATTCCCTTACAGGCTTTATTGTCCAAGTTGACGAACCAATGAAAGTGACAAAGTTTCCTTTTATCCTGTTCAGAGTGGAAGCGGAGTACGAGAAAGAACAAGAAAAAGGCGAAAATATTTATTTTTATGAAAAGAAAAATTTTAAATAAGAGGGATTATGATGTTAGAAAACTGCACCGCAACAACTCGTTTGCTCCCGTCTATCGCGACAGACAAGCAGTACCGCAACCTCCAGTATCTGCTCAGACTCACAGATGATAACCTGTTGTTCAGCTTTCGCATGGAAGCAGGCTTCATCAATAACGGCTCGAAAAAAACAGATGTTCATTGGGGCTGGGACTCGCCTTTTAGCCAAATTCGGGGAACCTTTACAGGACATTGGCTATCCGCTGCGGCAAAACTTTATCATAAAGCCGACAATCCGATTCTCAAAGCGCGCGCTGACTACATTGTTAGTGAAATTGGCAAATGTCAGGCGGCAAATGGCGGCAGGTGGGCTTTCCCGATTCCTGAAAAATATCTCTACTGGCTACGTGATGGCAGGCATATCTGGGCACCTCAATACGTCTGTCACAAGGTCATGATGGGATTGCTGGATATGTATCGCTATGCTGGAAATGCCGAGGCACTAGAGATTGTCAAATCTTGCGCAGATTGGTTTTACGATTTTACGGCTGATATCTCCCGTGAGACAATGGACGAGATGATGGACAACGAGGAGACAGGCGGGATTTTGGAGTTATGGGCGGATTTGTACGCCATTACCAGTGAGCCGAAACATCTCGAACTCCTGCATCGTTATGAGCGTCCGCATCTTTTTGAGCCTTTACTTGCCAAGATTGACGTCCTATCTAATCTTCATGCCAATACGACTGTGCCCGAAATCTTAGGTGCTGCGCGGGCTTACGAGGTGACAGGTGACATCCGCTATCGGCAGATTGTGGAAAATTTCTGGACGCTTGCCGTTGATGAGCGAGGGAGTTTCGTAACCGGAGGTCAGACTTCTGGCGAGATGTGGACTCCGCCGTATCAGCAAGCCGCACGACTTTCCGACCGCAATCAGGAGCATTGCGTGGTTTATCACATGATGAAACTCTCGCAGTACCTCTATCGCTGGACAGGAGCGAGTCAATATGCTGACTACTACGAACAAAATCTCTGGAATGGCATCTTTGCTCAGGGACATTGGGAAGAGGAGTGGGATATGCTGGCAAGTGATGACCGACCGGCTGCACGTGGCTTGTTGACCTATTATCTGCCCCTTGCTGCAGGTTCGCACAAGCTCTGGGCAGATGACGTCGAGCATTTCTGGTGTTGTGTTTGCACGCTTGTACAGGCAAATGCCAGCTTTCACGAAGCCATATTTTATCAGGAAAATGATAAAATTGTAGTCGGACAGTTTTTGCCTGCGGAGACTGATTTTACAGTAAATGACGTAAGTATTCGGATTAAACTGGAAAAAATGAGCCAGACGGGAGAAAATATTCGGATTCATGCGATTGACCGTGAGCTTCTGTCACGACCAGATTCGGACCAATATCAGCTCAAGGTAAATGGCAACAATCAGCATTTTCGCTTGGCGATTCGGCTCCCTTGGTGGCTGGTGGATAAAGCAGAGATTTTGCTCAATGGTGTGTTGATTGATTATGCCATTGAAAATGGACACGCTGTCTTGGAACATATCTGGGGTGAACAGGATATCGTTCAAGTCATTTTTCCGAAAAAATTGCAGACTTGGGCGCTGCCTGATGAACCTGAAACAGTTGCTTTCATTGATGGACCCATCGCTTTTGCTGGGATAGTGGCTGAGGAACGCACACTTTATGGCGATATTGAGCATCCTGAGTCCTTCGTAAAACCAGCTAACGAGCGGCTTTGGAACATCTGGCGGCCTGATTATCGCACAGTTGGACAGCCTGTCAATTTTCGGCTGACCCCACTTTACAAAATTGGCAATGAAACTTACACGGTTTATTTTCCAGTGGAAAAACGGAAATAAAATAAATAGAGTGTCCTGAGTTAATGTTTTCGACCGCGGAGCGGCAACCATGATCTCCCGAAGGGCTTACCCCAGCGGGGCAATACCGCGGAAATCCCCGACCATCATTTTCTTGCAATGCTGAAGGCTCGCATAGCGAGACAAAGGCAGTGCTAGAAAATGACGGAGGAAATTCCGCGAGCACTGCCATAGGGCGTTGGCGCTTTAGCGCCTAGGCTTCTTGGACAGGGTGACCTGACATCGAAGATGTTAGGTTGTACCCTCACTACTGGAAATTTTTCCACAAGAAAGTAAGACCAGTTAAAAATATTATCTCAGAACAGCTTCATAAAAAATAGGAGAAAAAAATGTACTTATCATTTGATGTTGGCGGAACGTTTATTAAATACGGTGTAGTGGATGACGAGGGAACAATTATCGAGAAGTCCAAAGTAGCGACACCACAGGAAGAAAATGCATTTATCGCTCAACTGACGGACTTGTCAGTTGCTTATAAGGAGAAATATCCGATTGAGGGTATTGGTTTATCAGTCTGTGGCGTACCCGAC
>JAJXWC010000165.1 GCA_021781855.1 Bacillota bacterium
GATGCTGTCCTGTAATACCATGGATAAGGGCACGTCCATTTGGCTTTAGATAATCATAAACTTTATGGAAATAAATCCCCAAATTTTCCTTACCAACATGCTCAAACATCCCAACAGACGTGATATAGTCAAATTCCCCCTCTTTCAAATCACGATAATCAATGAGATAAACTTTAACCTTATCGCTCAACCCGAGAGCTTCTGCTTTTTTGCGAACATAGTAATATTGCTCATCCGAAAGTGTTACGCCAACGCAATTCAGCCCGTATTCTTGCGCCGCAGTAAAAATCAATGTTCCCCAACCACAGCCGATATCGAGCAGACGCCCGCCAGGCTGACTGTCCAGTTTATTCAAAATATGATGAACTTTCGCAACTTGTGCTTCCTCAAGCGTCATATCAGGACGTTCAAAATAAGCACAGGAGTACGTCATTGTGGGGTCAAGCCATTTTTTATAGAAGTCATTGCCAATATCATAATGACTGTGAATATCCTCGCGTGTCTCTTTCTGGCTATGACCGTGCATGAGCTTGAGAATGGATTTGCTAAAGCCTGTCTGGTCAGTTAGAAAACTTCCCGATTTGCGATAAGCGGAGGCAACAAGGGCCTGTATACTGCCTTCGATATCAATGTCTTCGTTCATGAAACTTTCTGCTAAAATCAATGTTGGCGTCCCTGCGAGGTCGCTAAATGAAAGTTTTTTGTTAAATGTAATGTGTGCCTGTGGCTCACCATCGCCATATTGTTCAGTTTTCCCATCCCAATATGTCACTGAAATCGGGATGTCAAAAGCGACTGCCAGCGCCTTATTCAACGCCATTTTTTCAAAAACCATGATGTTCTCCTTCTTTTCTTATACTATAAATAATACGCCTTGAAAATGAACTTGTCAAAAACTTACTACCGTTAGCTAAACTGATGAAACTGTCAAACTAATTTTTCACTCCATTAAATTCACTCTCTGATTTCCATTATTTCTGGACAACCGCACTCACATCTTGATATAATGAATTTATATGAACGATAAATTAGATAAAAACTTGATATTACTAAAAAATTCTTGGCTATCCGATGTAAAAATTGTCGCTGAATCTATTTCCACACAAAAAGACGCAAAATTTGATGGGCAAAAAAATTGCCTTTACATGACTGAGCAACAATCTGAAACTTATGGACGTTTCGGTCGTCAATATTTTGCTGCAAAATCGGGCGGTATCTACATGAGCCTCCTACTGAAACCTGATTTAACGACTGAAGAACTCCCCGAATATACACTTCTGACCGCCGCCGCAGTCGTTTGTGCGATTGAAAAATTGACAGACAAAAAGCCGCAAATCAAATGGGTCAATGACCTTTATCTTGATGGAAAAAAATTTGTCGGTATTCTCGCTGAATCTGTTATTGAAGCTGATGGGACAATCAAAATCATCATTGGCGTGGGAATCAATTTTTCTATTTCTGATTTTCCTGTGGAATTGCGTGAAAAAGCAACATCACTTTTTGCCAATGAAAGTCCAATTATCTCCCGTTCTGAATTAGTTGCAGAAATTTGGAGCCAATTTGACCGATTGGTCAAAGCAGATTTTTTGAGTATTTATAAACAACATTCATTTATTTTGGGCAAACAAGTCGAATTTGTCCAAAACAATGTTGCCTATGAGGGATTGGCAACAGATTTGACAGCCAAAGGCGAACTCATTGTCAAATTAAACAACGGCAGCGATAAAATTTTATCAAGTGGCGAAATTTCACTAAAAAAATGGACTTGAGAAGTCCATTTTTTTGTAATTATTATTATATATATTATAGGAGGGCAGTTTAACGTGGTACCGCACGATTGACTTAAAAATAGATTGAAGTGCTTGTTTCATCAGCCTGAAGTTCTCCTATCACTGACATTTAGTGATGCCAAACTCCATGCCGAGAAAGGTAGCAAATCAACAACCATTCACTAGGTTAAAAATCTGACCAATCATCTTCTTTTTCATGCTCAACAGGCTCAGCATTTTTCATCTTACGTCCTGTATCAGTTGGATTTTCCCAAGTATTATTCCACGAACCCGATGTCCATTTGTCCTCGTATTTTCGAGCTTTATCTTCCCACTTCTGAGCCTTACGGTTCATCTTATCTTCCCAGCGGTTTTGGTAATTATTGTAACGCTCTCTATATCGGTCATCACGCTCATTGTAATCATTGCGCCCCCGCGGAGCACTCGGTATAATCCAACTTGCAATGAAATAAAGGAAAATCAATCCACCCATGCTACTAAAAGCAAGGACAACATATAAAATACGCAGAATGGTCACCACATCTGGTCCCCAACCAAAATATTCACAGATTCCCGCAATAACACCGCTAATCCAACGATTATTCGCTGACTTCGTTAATTGTCTTGAACTCATCTCTCAATCCTTTCTCATTATTTTTTAATTCTTTTTAGGAATCAGTAAACTTGCAATAATATAAGCAAACATAAGTCCGCCATAGCTTCCTACTAGCAAGAGGAGAAAAATGACACGTAATGCTGTGATTCGCTTGCGTCCCCAGCCAAAATATTCGCCAATCCCAGCAATCACACCTGTAACCCAAATATTCGTACTTGATTTTGTCAATTTTCTCGAAGCCATTTCACATTCTTTCTTTTAACTTACTATTCAGCATCTTTCAGCCAAATCGTACCAGATTTTGTTTCCAATTCAAATGTCAAAGCATTTTCGCCAGAACGAACCACCGCTGCACCATTGCGACCAGCCTCAAACGGATTATCCAAATTCAAACGTGTCTTATATCCGCCGAAAACTGTTCTCACATGACCAACAAGCCCAAGTGTAGCAGGAACAGAAAGCTTAATATCACCATTCACATTACGAACATTCAGTTTGCGTGCACCATCATAGGCCTCTGTCACCAAAATATCGCCGTTTACTAAATTCAAAGTTGCATTTTCAAATGTATTCGTCACACGGAAATTTCCATTGATGCTATCAACTGCTAATTCTGTAGATTTACCGTCCAACAGTTTAACTTCACCATTCTTCGTTGTTACGGCGAGTTTTTCAGCTAGTGTTTCCTTCAGCTCAATGTCACCATTGACCTGATTAACTTCAACCTCATCTGCTGCCAATTTTTCAACTTTAATTTCACCGTGAACCACATTCAATGTAACTTTTTCATACGATTTCTCTGGTAAATACAATTCAACCTCAGCAGCTACGCGACCTGATGTTGTTACATTCAAGACACCGTCAATCACTTCTAACTGCGTTTTTTCAGCTAGATAAGTGTCAACGTCGTCATTTTCTACTGCACCATAAATCTTGTATTCAACTTTCGCATGTGCATTATTCCCCGACTTGATACTAATTTTGCCACCTTTAATATCCACATTGACCGCTGAAAATACACCATCAATATCTTTTTCAACTGTCTTAGAAACAGATTTTACTTTTGGAAAACCATTACCAAAATCGATATTATCATCAACTGATTTTGCCACTCCTTTGAAAACTTCTTTACTCTTCTCAAATAAATTCTCAAAGGTACTCTTCATCGCATCTCCAAAATCAACATCATGATTCACGTAACCTTCTTTATCTGTATAATCAAATTTCTTATCATCTGAACCAAATTTGAAACTAAATTTCTTATCAGAAGCTTCATCCGTTACATCAGATTTGACAGAGCCATCAAAACCAGATTTTTCAAGCAATTCCAGTGCCTCATCTTCAGAGATAATTCCCCGACGCATCAAATCCATAATTCTATCTTTTTTGTCAGCCATTTTTATTCCTCCAATTTGTTTGTCAAGCAAACTTTTTATTTCGTCTAATTTGAGATTACCTTAACCTCACATCCTTATTATCTCAAATTTCCCAATAAAAAAAGTCAGTCTTTAGGCTGATTTTTCAAAAATAAAAAGAAACCCGAAAGTTTCTTTTTATTTTTAATTGATTAAGCTTTGTTTGCTGAACCAAATACATCAATCCGTTCTTCAACAGATTCAGTAATTGCATCAAAGCCAGCTTTCAAGAATTTACGTGGGTCAAAGAGTTTCTTCTTCATGTATTCAGCTTCATTAGCGTTGAATTCAGCCACATATTCGCGCGTTGCTTTGCAGAATGCAAGTTGACATTCAGTATTAACGTTAACTTTAGCAACACCAAGCTTGATAGCAGCACGAATTTGGTCATCAGGAATACCTGAACCGCCATGCAATACAAGTGGAACACCTGGCAAAGCCTCTGTCAGTTTTGCAAGATGGTCAAGGTGCAATCCTTTCCAGTTAGCAGGGTATGGGCCATGAATATTTCCGATACCAGCCGCAAGGAAATCAACTCCCAAAGCAGCCATACGAACAGCATCTTCAACAGGAGCAAGTTCGCCATCACCAACGATACCATCTTCTTCACCACCAATAGTACCAACTTCTGCTTCAACAGAGATACCTTTAGCGTGCGCCAAACCGATAATTTCTTCAGCTTTAGCAAGATTTTCTTCAATTGGTAAATGAGAACCATCAAACATCAGTGAAGAATAACCTACCTCGATACACTTCAAAGCAGCGTCATAATCACCATGGTCAAGGTGAATCGCAACAGGAACAGTAATCCCCATAGAAGATACAAGTTCTTCAATCATGAGCTTACAAAGTTTGTATCCACCCATGTATTTTGCAGCACCCATAGAAGTTTGGATAAGCACTGGAGTTTTCTTAGCTTCTGCTGCACGCAAGATAGCTTGAGTCCATTCAAGATTGTTAGTGTTGAAACCACCGATAGCGTAACCATTGTCACGAGCGGCCTGAACAAATTTTTCTGCTGAAACGATTGCCATTTCATTGTCCTCCGATATATTTATTACTTTTTAATTATACCATTTTGTGAAATTGTTTGCTAGTATCAGCACAGAAGCAATGAAAAAACTCCATAGAAAACACAAAAACCAAAGGAATCCCTTTGGTTTTAGCAGTGCCGAGAACCGGTTTCGAACCGGTACGAAGATTTCCCTTCGCAGGATTTTAAGTCCTGTGCGTCTGCCAGTTCCGCCACCCCGGCCAAATAAACAAGCGAACGACGGGATTCGAACCCGCGACCCCAACCATGGCAAGGTTGTATTCTACCACTGAACTACGTTCGCATAGGCTTTCTATTTCTGACTTTCGC
>JAJXWC010000166.1 GCA_021781855.1 Bacillota bacterium
TAAAATAAGTAATCCATTCTCAAGAGCCTTTACCTCTGAAGCACAATTGCGTAATCGTGGCATAAATACTCCCAATAAGCGCTATGAGGACGAACATCAGCACAATTCCCACGAATATCGTCACTTATTTCCGACCTCTTACTTTTGAAAGGAGCCAAATAGCAAGTACTACAAGTGCAACGAAAATCCAGAAATGTGGATTGAACAATAACATCAGGCCAGCAAAGAGAATACGTAAAATGATAAGCCCAACGAAAATTGGCAAGATGACTTTAAGAAAAATTTCTAAAGTTAATCTGCCGATAACGACAAGAATAATTGAGACGATGAAAGCAAGGACAAGAAGTCCGCTGAGTAATCCAAACATGAGTTTTCCTTTCTAGTAATAACGGCGATGACCACCGCGACTAGCTTTAATAAGCCAAACGATAAAGGCGATGGCAAGCAAGAAGCCCCAGAAATGTGGGCTGAAAAGTAACAAGAAACTGCTGAAAATCAAATGCGCAAGAAAAAGTAAAATCAAAATTGGGAATACGAATTTGAAGAAGCCTTTGACAATGGCGAAAATGATGAAAAGTGCAAAAAGTAAAAATAACATAAGATGCTCCCTAGTTGAATGTCAAGGTAATTTTTAGAAATACCTTTTATCTATATTTTCATTATAACAAGAAAAAAGACCAATTTTATCGGTCTTTTGGCTGATTTTGTATTTGATAGCTTTGTCAAATTGTAAAAATTTTAATCTAGCAAATCGTGCCATCCACGCACTTCGTGCTGTTGTTTGTAATTAGCCACCACTTCTCACAAGTGTCCATGCGCTCTGAGCGACTAGACTTCTCAGGCAGAATCATCTTGTAGAGGTCAGGGGCTTAACATTCGTGGGGGAAGAATCGCATACGATGAAGGAATCACTTCAATAGGCTTTTTTGACGGTATTTGTTGCTGTGCCGGTGGCATAATTGATTGTAGCATTTGGTGCGTAATTATTCAGTATAACAACAGTTGCACTGCCATTTCCTGACTTTTCGCGCCCGCCGCCCAGTTTAATCACCAATTTGTTCCCTTGCTGGTCAATGCCGACATAAGCTAGTCGAATTTGCTGTGGCACAAGTTCTGAACCTTTATAAAGTGGTGTGACTTGATAATCCAAATAATAATTAGGGTGATTGGCGAGCCAAGAATCAAGTCGATTTTCGTAGTAAAGCATGCTTGCGGTATTGCTATCATCCGTTCCTGTATAATTTCCGCCGTTGAACCAAGCTGTTTCAGGAACAAGATTGCGCGGTTCATTGTTTAGGCCTGAGAATTGGTAGCCGACTAAATGTCCGCGTGCCATGAGCCACATTTTTCCTGTTGAACCGTCAGGCTTTTTGTAATAAAAATCGTAATTGTGCCAGCCAACAGGGTTATAGGTCAATGCTTCACGTTTAATCGTAGGTTCCTGAGAATTTTTTAGTTGAATGTGTGAATCCATCGCACGTCCTAACGAATCGGTTGGGGTTAGAATCATTTGCCGCTGGTTTTTGAAAGTTAAAGGTTTTTGTTCAACAGTACTTGTTAGAGCCGTTGTCGAAACTTGTGAATTGACAGGTGTTGCAGATGTACCTAGGTGAATTCTTCCCGTGCCAAAGTAGCCGATACCTGCTGCAATGAGCAGGATGAGGAGACTTATACCAATATTTTGCTGCTTTTTATTCTTTCTCATTTCTTAATTATATCAAAAGTTGTATAATTAAGAGAGAAGAATGAGAGGAGAAATGATGACTTACGAATTTCAAAATCCTAGCCAGGAAACTATTTTTGGCTATCTAAAAAAAGCGAAGACGATTGCCGTTGTCGGAATCTCTGCAAAAACAGACCGCTCAAGCCATTTGATTGCGGCGGCTTTGCAGAAAAATGGTTACAAAATTATTCCCGTAAATCCGCTGCTTGCAGGCACAGAATTGCTTGGGGAACAGGTTTATGGAAGTCTTTTAGATATTCCGTTTCATGTTGATATTGTTGATATTTTCCGGCGCAGTGAATTTTTAGCAGATGTAGCGCGTGACTTTATTCAAACAGATGCGGACATTTTCTGGGCACAGCAAGGCTTGCAATCGGAGGAAGCGGAGCAAATTTTGCGAGCTGCGGGCCGAAATGATATTGTGCAGAATCGTTGTATCAAAATCGAATATGCTTATAGTGGACTTGGCCGAGAAAATTGACAAAATACATTTTTAGGACTAAAATAGAATTAAAGAAGCTAAAAACTCCCGCAAATACGGGAGTTTCGGTATTTTTAAGGAGTATGAAAACGATGTATTTTCAATCGTTACATCATAAAAATTCGCCTAATCTACAATAATCTTACAGGATTATTTTTTAGAATGAAGCAGAGACTTTTTAGTGGGAGTTTCAACTCCCACTAAATTTAGGACTCGACCTCTAGGTGAAAAAAGTAAGCGACCTGTAAGCGGCTAAAGCCGCTACAGTCTGCTTAATATCTTTGATATGAGGTTACCCTGTCCAACTCGCTATCCATTCGCTCTATTACATCCACTGCTGAGATAAAGTTCTTTCTCTTTTCAATGCATGATTGACTATTTTCTGATTACTTTTATAATAGAGTCTTGCTTTGCAAGATTTTAGAAGTTTGTCATGAGAGAAAGGAGCTGAGCTGGACTTGGAGTTTAGATAGAAAGGCTGTGCGAGTACTTGAAAGGCAATTCTTCTGCCAAGTGCTTGTTGAGCCGTAGAAAAGAGAGAATTTTTATGCAAAAAGAAAAAATATGGACCAGCACTTTTACGCTGACCATGATAACCAGTCTTTTATTTTATTTTGTTTTTTATGCGCTGACCGTAGTTGTTGGTTCTTATGCAATGACGCAGTATCATGCTGCAGCAAGTATTGCAGGACTTTTGTCCGGTATTTTCGTTGTGGGCGGTTTTATCGGACGGCTCTATGCGGGGAATAATGTTATTCGCTTCGGCATCAAGCGAATGCTTTATGCTGGCGCAATTTTTTACCTTTTAACAACCTTGCTTTATTTTGTGATGCCGAATTTAACTTTGCTGATTATTTTGCGCTTTTTTCATGGTATCGGCTTCGGGATTGGAGCAACGGCTGCCTCTACCTTGGCTGGAATGATTGTGCCGAAATCACGGCGTGGCGAAGGCATCGGATATTTCGCTTTATCTATTACGATTGCTTCAGCTTTTGGCCCGTTTATTTCAATGTCCGTTTATAACAGTGTAGGTTATCAGTTGTTGATTGTGATTGCAAGTGTTGCGGCGGTTTTGGCGCTTGTTCTGAGTATTTTCATCAAAGTCCCGGAAGCTCTTGCTAAAGCACGTAAAATGGAAAAAAAGCCGTTTAGTATTTGGAACTTTTTTGAGAAATCTGCCTTGCCTATTTCACTTATTGGTTTTTTAGTGGGAATCGGCTATGCAAGTATTTTGAGTTTTTTGGATAGCTTTTCGGCAAGTATTGGTTTACTTACGGCAGGTAGTCTTTTTTATGTGATTTATGCAATTTTCATTGTTGGTTCTCGGCCGCTGTCAGGACGTTTATTTGATGCAAAAGGTGACAATTTTGTTATGTATCCAACGTTTATCTTTTTTGCATTTGGATTAGCTTTGACAGGTTTGTCAAATTCAACTTTGCTTCTTTTGATAGCTGCTGCGTTCGTCGGATTAGGCTATGGTTCATTTTTACCGTTTGGGCAGGCTATTGCTATTCGTAATGCTGAGCCTGAGCGAATTGGAATTGCGACCTCAACAATTTATGGGATTTTTGATATGGGTGTTGGTGTTGGTCCCTTCTTGCTTGGAACGATTATTCCGATGACAGGTTATCGAAAACTTTATTATCTTAGTGCTGTTTTTTTGCTTGTGGTTGCTGTGATTTATTATTTTGTCCACGGACGTAAAGCACTGAAACCTATTGATGAATATGAGGTGAAATAAAAAGCGACTTATTTAGCTCACGCTGAATTTAGGGGACAAATTTAGAGCTTGATAAGTTAAAAAAATTAGTATATACTGCTGAGATAAAAAAATTTACTGACTTCCGCCAGTAAATTTTTTATTAGAATTGTTCCTCCAAATGCTTTGTTAGCTGTAAAAACAGGGAATTTGGAGGAGTTAATTGTTAGAAACTTGTTTGCTCCAATAATTCTTGATAGTAAGCCACACGTGCCATATTGGTATAAGGAATCGTCCAGAAACCAAGGAAACCGCCAGTAATTCCTGTCAAAATATACCATCCAAGAAAACTGAGCTGAAAGACGAAGTAATTGGCACGAAAGCCATGCATAAGTTCAGCAGAGGCACGAAGAACATTCATGACACCAGTGTAGTTATCTTTTTCAAGTTGGTCAAATAGAACATAGGTAGCTTGCGACCAACCGAGTGCGAGATAAATGCCGATTGCCCAACCAATGATTGGGATAAATGCAAGAACCAATAAAATCAAGCCTCGGACAAGATTCATCAGAAAAATTTTGCTCGCTGTACCATCGTGAAAAGGAATGAAAATATTATTAATTTTGGGATTTTCACGTTCGCCACGATAAATTTTTATATAGTTGAAGATTGCGGCAGCAGTGATGATTGTCACAAAAATCGCAAACAAAATGCCGATTAAAGTTCCAACAAGTCCAGCTCCTAAAGCAAGAGCTGTAAATAATGTATGTCCTGCTGTCCAGTCGAGCGAATGGTTAAAGCGCCAGGAAAATGAATAACCTCCTCCGATGATTCCGATGATAATTGGAACGATGAAAAGCAGCATTTTTGAGCTAAAATTCTCGCGCAAAGCCGCTTTTGCGTTGCTTTTTAGTAAGATTCGATTCATTAGTTTGCTCCTATCTAATTTAGTTTTA
The DNA here is from genome assembly GCA_021781855.1 of Bacillota bacterium. Classification (GTDB taxonomy): domain Bacteria; phylum Bacillota; class Bacilli; order Lactobacillales; family Streptococcaceae; genus Lactococcus. The sequence goes on from JAJXWC010000166.1 coordinate 4,860, forward strand.
ATTATTTTCTCATAATAATATTATAACAGATAAAAGGTCAGGTTTTCTCATGCTTTAGACTGATTTTAATTTGGAGGCTGGTCAGAGTGTCTACCAATTCTTGAAGAAATTTGATATACTTGTAGATGCTGAATCTATGAAATGGAGCAGAGACTAAATTCGAAGCTCGCTATTTCGTCTAAGTGCTTTAGTACTTTGTGATTGTGCGAGTATTGACTGTAGCACGCACTGCTGAGATAAAAGGAAGAACATGACTGAACACGCAATAAAATATCGTTTAAT
>JAJXWC010000167.1 GCA_021781855.1 Bacillota bacterium
TATCTCGCTCATCGTCTTCTAAATCCATGAACCAATCCGCCATTGCGTCAAAATGAAGACGTTGCATTTCCAAATCCCCATGGGGTAAGTCAAATGCTTCATAGAGTTGTTGCTGTATAATTGCTTCACTTTTCCACGAACCACAATCAAACTCAAAATTTGCGTAGCCTTCATCTCTTACTAAAATTTTAATATCTTCGTCAAGGTAGCTTTTGCTCCAGTAGCGATTAAAAAAATCATTTTGCAAAATCGTATAATCTAAACGAAAAATATCCCCACTTTTATTAAATACAACCATAATCACACCACAACCTCATCCCCTCTAAAAACAGGTCCGTCATCGCAGACTTTCAGCGCATGATTTTCATCGTGTTTATCGGGAACGACACAGGCGTAGCAAGCACCAATTCCGCATGCCATACGACTTTCCATTGAGATATAGAGCCGCTCAAGCGTCTCGTATTTTTTGGCGACCGCCTTGAGCATCAGAGGTGCGCCACAAGTATAGACAGCGTCAGGTGTAAAGTCGAGTCCATCCATGAGTAATCCGACATGTCCGTGTGCACCATAGGAACCGTCATCTGTCGTGATTTTTAGCTCAATGTTTGGCAATGCAGCAAATTCTGCTTCTAAAATCTTCACATCAGCGCTTGCAAAACCAAGTAAGACGGTAGTTTGACAGCCAATTTGGCTTAGTTTTTTGCTTAACTCAAGCAAGGGCGGCACACCAATCCCGCCGCCAACGACCAAAATATGCTCGTCAGCGCGAACAGCTTCTATCGGAAAACCATGTCCCAACGGTCCCATGACATCCAGCAAATCGCCCGCTGTAAGTTGCACCAGCACGCGCGTGCCCGTCGTCTCGTCGCCCGCCCGATACAAAATTGTGCAGCATCTCGTCGCCTTGTCCCAGCTTGAAATCGAAATCGGACGGCGCAAAAGCATGGTATCATTGGGGACTTTGATATGTAAAAATTGACCGGCAATATCTAAATCTTGTACGAGTTCGCCTGAGAGCACAAGTTCGAAAATATCTCGCGCAACTTCTTTTTGACTGACAACTGTCATCATCTCTTTTAATTTTGGCATTTTTTCTCCATTTCCAACAAAAAACACTTGCAGATATGTGCAAGTGTACTAAAAAATTTTTGTCCGCTGACAAAACCTAATTTTCTGTACCCTTGCAAGCCTCTCTGGACTTAGTTAAAGGTTTTAACTTATTATAGCGAAATTGCTTTGAAAATTCAAGCTTTGACGACAGACATTGCTCGAAATTTTTTTGAAATTTTGATATAATGAAAGCGTATAATCATAAAAAAGGAGATTTTGAAATGGGTATCATAAAAGCTGCAACTAGCGCATTAGGTGGTTCTCTTGCTGACCAATGGTTGGAAGTCATTGAGCCTGACGATATGAGTGACCAGACCGTTTTTACCAAAGGGGTCATGGTGCGTCAAAATGACAAACGTGGAAGTAATCGTAAGGGCACGGCTGATGTTATCACTGATGGTTCTGTTGTTCATGTTTATGAAAATATGATGATGCTTCTTGTTGATGGCGGAAAAATCATTGATTATAGTGCCGAACCTGGTTATTATACGGTCAAAAATGATACTGCACCGTCAATGATGAACGGTAATCTCCGAGAATCTGTCCAAGAAAGTTTCTTCCGCTTCAAGTTTGGTGGTGTAACACCTCAGAAGCAGCAAGTTTTCTATATCAATCTGCAGGAAATCAAAGGGATTAAGTTTGGTACGGCAACTCCTTTGCAGTATTTTGATAATTTTTATAATGCCGAGCTTTTCCTACGGACTTTTGGTACTTATTCGATAAGAATTACTGACCCGTTAGCTTTTTATGCCAATGCCATTCCCAAAAATCTTGACCGTGTGGAAATTCAAGATATCAATGACCAGTATTTAGCTGAATTTTTGACGGCTTTGAATACCTCGATTAACCAATATTCTGCACAAGGCGAACGGGTTTCATTTTTAACCAGCAAATCGATGGAACTTGCCAAATATATGGCAGATGCACTTGACGAGGACTGGACAAAACTGCGTGGGATGGAGATTGTTTCTGTTGCCATTGCCAGCATCAGCTATACCGATGATAGTCAGAAGTTGATTAATATGCGGAATCAAGGTGCGATGCTTGGGGACCCGAATGTCCGCGAGGGCTATGTCCAAGGTGCGGTCGCACGTGGCCTTGAAGCCGCAGGCAGTAATACGGGTGGTGCAATGAATGCCTTCATGGGGATGAATATGGGAGGACAAAATCTCGCTGGTTTCTCGCAAGCCAATCAAACTCAAATGGCACAAGCGCAAGCGGCAGCAAAAACAACGGATACTTGGACTTGTGCATGCGGCACAGAAAACACTGGTAATTTTTGCCAAAACTGCGGGAAGCCAAAACCGGCGCCTGTAGGCACTTGGAAATGTGAATGTGGCACGGAAAACACGGGAAAATTCTGCCAGAATTGCGGAAAACCAAAACCGGAAAACGAAGCAACTTGTAGCGCATGTGGTGCTGTGATTTCACTAAAAGATGGCACACCCAAATTTTGCCCTGAATGCGGCAAAGCTTTTGTTGCAAAGTAAGGAAGGACAGCGATGAGCGAAAATTCTGTTCTTACAACTAAATGTCCGAACTGCGGCGGTCCACTTCTTTTCGAGCCTAAAGACCAAAAATTTCATTGCCAGTATTGTCAGTCGAGTTTTACAGAAGCCGAGGTGACAGCGATTGCGGCAAAACAGGAAGAGGCGAAAGTTAAGGATGTTGAATCTCCTAAAAGTGTAAAAGTCGCTGATGATAGTGAAGAAACTGCCGATGTCGGAATTTTTCTCTGCCCCTCGTGTGGTGCACAGATTGTGACTGAGGCGACTACAGCTTCTACTTTTTGCTATTACTGTCACAATCCTGTGACGATTTCCAGTCGGCTTTCAGGAAAATTTTTACCTGAGAAAATTTTACCTTTTCAGATTGAGCGTAAAGATGCCGAAACCAAGTTTTTAGACTGGGTAGGTCGTAAGAAATTTGTTCCGACTGCCTTTTTCGACAAGAAACAAATTCAAAATTTATCAGGTGTCTATTTTCCCTATTGGGCTGTTAACGCTGACCTCACTGGTGAACTTAGCGCACGTGCGCAAAATTTTCGTGTCTGGGAAGAAGGCGACACAGAATATACGGAAACCTCGGTCTATCAAATTGAACGAGCAGGCGATACTTCTTTCAAAAATTTGGTCAAAAATGCGCTGCAGAAAAATCTTTCTGACAAATTAGTCGGTGCTGTTCAGCCTTTTGACTTATCAAAAGCGATTGATTTTAAAAGTCAATATTTATCAGGTTTTCTAACTGAAAAACGCGATATTGAATTCGCTGATATGAAAGGTGAAGTTGAGCAAGAATTTCATAACTACGCAACGTCGCTTATGGAAAACACGATTTCGGGCTATGCCACGGTTGATTCGGTACATGCCAATCAGCAAATCACAGCACTTGATGAAGATTACGTCCTTTTGCCGATTTGGCTGGTAACTTATCGCGAAAGCGGCAATAATAAACTGTTCTACTATGCGATGAATGGGCAGACAGGTAAAGTTGCGGGCGTACTGCCGATTGACAAAGGAAAATTACTTCGTGCATCTTCGCTGATTTTCCTTATTTTACTGGTTCTCGGTGTGATTGTGGGGTACATGCTATCATGAGAAAAAAATTCATTTTATTAACATTTTTAATTGCTAGTTTTTGTCTTTTTACTTTTCCAAAATTCACTTCTGCAGCAACTTTTCAGTCAGGTATTGACGACCAGGCGCAGCTTTTAGGAAGTGATGCGCAAAATTTATCTCAACAAGCGGCTCAGCTTTCCGACCAAGTCAAAGCCAACATTTATGTCGTAACGACAAACGACAGTACTTCTGTTGATGAATACTCTAAAACTTATCTTGATAACCGTGTCGGACAAAATGAGAATGCTGTCGTGCTCGTTATCAATATGAATTTGCGCAAGGTCTATATTCGCGGACGCGGTAATATGAGCTACTACATGGATTCAAGCCGAATTAACACAGCACTCGATGTGATTCAGCCAAAATTGACCAGCCAAGACTATACTGGTGCTGTCACTGACTTTTTCGACAAGGTAAGTGCGGCTGTAAAAGAAGGCATTCCAGGACGTTCCTATACGGTTAATCCTGAAACTGGTGCAATTACTTTTCATCGGTCGTTTCAGTTGAGAAATATCATACTTGCTTTGATTATTGCTCTGATTGTTCCTGCAATTTTCGCATGGATGATTCGCAGACGTTATCAGATGAAAGATGCAAGTGCTCATGTGCGCTATAATTACTCAGATAATGGTAGTATCACGCTTTCTCAGCAGCAGGACATTTTGGTCAATACCTTTATCACTACTCGTCATATTGAGCGAAATCAAAATTCTGGCGGCGGTGGAGGTTCTGGTGATTCTGGTGGTGGTCGAAGCTTTTGACCTCTCTGTTAAATAGAAAAAATCTGTCAAAATAATTGGGCAGATTTTTTCTATTTAAAATGGTGTGCCATTTTGATGCTGTACTAGTAAGTCACAATTTTCTACTAGACTCCTCTTGGAATTTTTCCCTCTTATTTTATCTCAGCAGTGCATGCTAATCCCCCCGCTTCTGAGGCGGCAGGATTAGCCTGCACTATCTCCGCAGCTTTGCTGCTACGCTGTCCATTCGCTCTAAAGTGCTAAAGCATTAAGGCGAAATGGCAAGTTTCGAATTTCGCTCGACTAAATTTAGTGAGAGTTAAAACTCCCACTAAATAAGTCTCTGCTTCATCATTAGGTTCTTCTTCATCATTTTTTCTCTATCATTTTTTTATTTTGGGCAAGTGCAAAATTTCCGATGGTTGCCGAGCCATTATGAGGAACGCTTGGGGTGACAAGATAATCTTTAAGGTCATAAGGGACATGAACATAGCCGTTAAGCAGTTCGGCAAACTGTTTGTGCACACGCTTTATCATATGTTCCTGTGCCATCACACCGCCACCAAAAACAATTTTTTCTGGGGCAAATGTGAGCGTTGTATTGACTGCAAGCTGGGCGATATAATAAGCTTGAATATCCCAAATTTCGTGGTTTTCCTGAAGCAATTCGCCA